>CAZPIJ010000074.1:0-6837 GCA_964586805.1 uncultured Bifidobacterium sp.
GACGCCTACTTTGGAACTCGGTGCAATTTGAGGTGCTGGTGACTTCACGATAGGCATTTTGCGTCGGGATCCACGCTTCACAATCAAACTTTCTCACTGCACTGGCGCCAAGGTCACCAGTCGCAACATCGATCACGCGATAGGGAATCTCTAATGCATCGAGGAATTCCTGTTCCCATGCGAGTAATCTTTCGTGCTCTGCCGCAGCATCTTCGGGGGCACAGAAAGAGAACATTTCGACTTTATCGAATTGATGGACTCTTATGATTCCGCGAGTATCTTTGCCATAAGTTCCTGCCTCTCGACGAAAGCAACTTGAGAATCCTGCGTAACGGAGTGGAAACTTGGAGCTATCAAGAACCTCATCCATATGAAAAGCTGCTAGTGGAACTTCGCTGGTGCCGACTAAATAGAAATCATCGCTTTCAAGGTGAAAGACATTCTCCGCCGCCTGACCAAGGAATCCTGTTCCTTCCATAGCGTGCGGCTTTACCAAAACTGGGGGAACGACCGGAATGAAACCCGCCGCAACCGCCTTTGCTATTGCGAGATTGATGAGCGCGAATTCCAACAGCGCGCCATTACCCGTGAGATAGTAAAACCGAGAGCCAGAGACTTTGGCGCCTCGTTCGGTGTCAATTGCACCCAATATTTTCCCTAATTCCACATGATCTCTGGGAGTAAATGAAAATGAGGGAGGCGTGCCAACCTCTTGGAGTACAACGAAATCCTCTTCGCCACCTATTGGTGCACGAGAGTCTGCGATGTTTGCTAATTCAGCGAGAATTCTCTCTGCATGCTGCTCAGCCTCAACGCGCCGCGCATCAGCTTCTTTGACCGCTAGAGCAAGATCCTTTGCCTTGGCCAGTAATTCGTCCTTCTCTGCCCCCTTGGCACCACCGATACTCTTCGAGAGCACATTCTGCTCTGCTCGAACCCGTTCGAACTCGACAATCGCATTTCGTCTATTCTGATCGGCAGCGATTGCTTGGTCGACGATTTCGACATTGCCACCGCGAGTTCGCTGTGACTGCCGTACCAGATCTGGATTTTCGCGAAGCAACTTGATATCAATCATCTAGGCCCGCTTCCCGTCGCGAACTTGATTTAGCCATTGTTCTGCCGACTTGAATGCATCGTCGGTCATGCCTTTTGTCGAAGTCGGCTGAACTTTATCTGCTCGGGGATACGAACCTAAGAAACGCACTTCAGAACAGATGCGATACAACGCTTTGAGGGCATCACCAACTCGTTCATCATGAATATGCCCCTCAGCATCCACTATGAAGTGATATTGGCCCAATTCACTTCCAGTCGGGCGAGATTGGATAAAAGTCAGGTTGACACCGCGCACCGCAAACTCAGTAAGTATCTCAAGGAGCGCACCAGAATGGTCGGCCGCAATAAAGATTGCCAGAGAGGTCCGATCATGCCCGGTCGGTGCAGGAATACTGCCAAGTTTCGAGACGATCACAAAACGAGTGACCGCACCATTTCGGTCACCAATATTTCTTTCGATGACCTCTAAACCATACCGTTGCGCAGCAACCTCGGCAGCAATTGCGCCATCGGCATCAGAATTTGCTACCGCTTCTGCGCCTGCAGCGGTGGAATGAGTCATGATGATCTCAGCATGTGGAAGATTTTTAGCGATGTACTCGCGACATTGCGCCTCGGCGTGTGGATGAGTTGCAATTCGTTTGATTCCCTTGAGTGAGATCCCTGGTTTTGCCATTAAAACGAAGGAGACTTCTAAGACCTGTTCACCGATTATCATCAGGGGATCGCCGACTGCTAGTTCATCAAGAGTTCGTGCAACTACACCCTCGACTGAATTCTCAATGGGCACTAATGCATAGTCGCTATTGCCGCTACGAACCGACTCCAACGCAGCAGTCACATTTGCCGCTGGTTGCGCGCTATCGCCACTCTTCAACAAGGGTGCCAAAGCGGCCTCGGAGAAAGTTCCGGCTGGGCCGAGATATGTGTAGCGGGACATATAGAAAACTCTACGCGATTGGGCGCAGTGGAGGGGGGACTTGAGCGCCCTAGTAGCATGGCTAACTCGGAGACTCTATATATAAGGAATGTGATTTGTGAGCCGCTACTTTCAGAGCGTTGCGCTCTCTGATGTTGGCTTACATCGAACCGAAAATGAGGATTCCGGATGGGCAGGCGCAACCGTACTTGCAGTTGCCGATGGTTTGGGTGGTCATGCCGGGGGTGAAATCGCCTCATCATTGGCGATAAAGAAGATTGCAACGATTGAGAAGGTTCCGCTTAACCAACGAAATGCTGAGACCACTCTGATAGAAGCTTTTCTTGATATCAATAACTCACTTGCTCAATCCATGAAGAAAAATAATGAACTTCGAGGAATGGGCACAACTTTGACTTCTTTGATTCTTGGCAAGGATCAGGCCTATCTTGCGCATCTTGGTGACTCTCGGGCATACCGAGTTCGAGATCAAAGAGTTACCCAGTTAACGAAGGATCACACGCTCGTGCAAGAACTCCTTGACCAAGGAAGGTTGTCCCCTGATGAGGTGGATGGTCATCCGCAACGCTCATTCGTGACGAAGGCGTTAATGGGGGCCGAGCAACATGAACGCCCAGACTTTCTCCCAATCGATATTCAACAAGGTGACTACATCTTGCTCTGCTCGGATGGTCTCTCGGGAGTTGTCGAAGAGCGAAAAATAGAGCACATCCTTACTAGCCATGGTGTTAGCGAGCGCGCCATCAGCGAACTTAAATCTCTTGCATTCAAAAAAGGCGCTCCAGATAACTTGACCATTATTGTTGCCACACTCGCAACCAAAAAGAGTCCGGTCCCTGGGTATATCGGTGCAGTAAAAGGTGGTGCATCATGAGTCGCATCCTGGCTAATCGATATGAAGTCGGAGAACTCATTGGCGCCGGTGGAATGGCAGATGTTTACCAAGGGCGAGACACTCGGCTATCTCGACCAGTTGCAATCAAGATTCTTCGAAGTGATCTTGCACGCGATCCCGCCTTCTTAGCTCGATTTCGCAGAGAAGCTCAGGCTGCTGCAGGCCTAAATCATCCAGCAATCGTCTCTGTATATGACACCGGGGAAGAGGCGACAGATGGCGCAGTGCTCCCCTTCATCGTTATGGAACAGGTCAATGGCAAGACCATTCGCGAAATCATCCGCAGCGGCGAGCGCCTTCCTATCAGCCGTGCAGTTGCGGTGATTCGCGGAATCCTTGAAGCGCTGGAGTATTCCCATCGAAATGGCATCATCCACCGCGATATCAAGCCTGCAAATGTCATGCTCACGACTGCAGGTGATGTAAAGGTCATGGATTTTGGAATCGCTCGCGCACTCGATGATGCCAGCGCGACTGTCACCCACGCGTGGACCGTGGTGGGGACTGCCAACTACCTCTCGCCCGAGCAAGCGCGCGGCGAAGTTGCAGATTCTCGAAGCGATATCTACTCGGTCGGGTGTCTGCTCTACGAATTACTCACCGGCCGACCACCATTTCTCGGTGATACGCCGGTAGCTATCGCATACCAGCATGTTTCAGCAGATTATCTCCCAGTATCTGAATTGATTGAGGATTTACCCGCCGGGGTAGAGAACATCATCTCTGGCGCACTCTCGAAAGACCCGCTTGCGCGTTATCAGAGTGCCCGCGAGATGCTCGATGACATCAACCGTCTCGATCGCGGTGAGGAAGTCAAGAAAAAAATTCGCAATCCTCGTCGAAGAAATCTACTTATCGCAGCCACACTAGCCGTATTGGTCTTTGTTGCCGCCGGCGCCTATCTCATCTCAAGAATTCCAGCGCCAATCTCTTTAGTTGCAATCACCGATGTCTCTGGTCTGACTGAATCTCAAGCACGAGAAGCACTTGCCGGTTTTGTGATAACTATCGAACGAGCACCCGACCCACGCGTGCCAGCTGATCGAGTTGCCTCACAGACTCCCACGCCAGGAAGTAAAGTCGAGCCAGGAAGTCAGGTGCAGATCATCATCTCGGATGGCCCAGGGAAGACTTCTGTTCCAACCAACCTCATCGGAAAAACGCTCGAGGAGGCCAAACCAATTCTTGATGGCGCGGGGTTGGTGCTGGCAAAGACCAATGCAGTGGAATCCAGTGAAGCCCCAGGAACCATCGTTGCCGTCGTTCCTACTCCTGGCACAAGTGTCCAAGCTGGCAGTGGCGTCGTCTTAAATATCGCAAGTGGCAATATCTTTGTTCCAGATGTTCTTGGTGCCACAAAGGTCGAAGCGACCACCATTCTCATCCAGGCCGGCTTCGTTCCTAATGTGATCGAAGTGCAGGATGCAGAGCAACCTATTGGTGTGGTTTTGGCTCAAGCACCAGCAGCTGATGAATCAGCCAAGATTGGTTCATCGGTGACCTTCACGATCAACACATTCAAGCAGGTTGCTCCAAGCGCTTCGCCCACGCCGGCGGCAACTTTAAGTCCGGGAACTAATCAATAGAGTAGTTGACGCTTCTTTCATCTTCCAATAACTGGCGAAAGTCCTTGAGATTTAGCAATAGCCTCTCTGTCACCACACATCTCAAGCCAGTTAGCTAATAAAAGATGTCCACCTTCAGTGAGAACTGATTCGGGATGAAATTGCACACCATGTATGGGAAGCGATTTATGGCAAACCGCCATCACCACACCACTATCACTCCATCCGGTGATGTGGAGTCCAGAACTTTCGATATCAATCGAATCTCGTTCAATAGCAAGTGAGTGATATCTGGTGGCCGTGAATCCATCTCGCAAACCGTGAAGTACGCTCGAATTGTCATGATGAACTTGGGAAGTCTTTCCATGAAGTAATTCGGGTGCTCGTGATACCACACCACCGAATGCAACACCGATTGCCTGATGTCCAAGACATACACCCAGCAGAGGTATTTTCTTCTCTGCACAATATTTGACGAGTGCAATACTCGCGCCCGCTTCTTCTGGGATTCCTGGGCCAGGTGAGATTAAAACGCCGTCGTAGTTGCTGGCATCTTCGACTTGCACCTGATCGTTACGAAGTACGGTGCAGTCGGCGCCAAGTTGCGCTAGATATTGCACAAGGTTGTAGACGAAGGAGTCGTAGTTATCGACTACGAGAATCTTGGTCGCCATGTGCCTATCCTGCCGGAGTGAGGTAGGCTTCTTCTCATGCCAAAGTCTCGTATCCGCAAGAAAGAGAAGCAGTACCTCCCCGACAAGGTGGCCGCTGCTCCCCTAGAGCCGAAGGAGAGCCCTCGCTGGCTCGCGCCCGTAATGCTTGCCGCCTTCATCCTTGGCCTTGCCTGGATCGTCGCCTACTACATCTCCCAGACTCGCTACCCCATCCCAAATATCGGGGCATGGAATATGGGAATTGGCTTCGTGCTTATTGGATTTGGCTTCGCCCTCGCCACTCGCTGGCGCTAATTACATCAATGTAATTATCCACCATGTGGGTATCCCCTGTGGATAACTTTTCGCTCTGCTCCCGTTACGAGATAGTGACGGAATCTATCCGGACTTCGCTCTTTGGCCGGTCCTGAGCGCCTGTCTCGACCTCGGCGATCGCATCGACTACCGCTTGGCTTGCCTTATCGGTGACCTCACCGAAAATCGAATGCTTCCGGTTGAGCCAGGTGGTCGCTGCCACGGTGATGAAGAATTGTGAACCATTGGTGCCAGGTCCGGCATTAGCCATTGCTAGTAGGTATGGACGATCAAAGACCAATTCGGGATGAAATTCGTCGGCGAACTTATAGCCGGGGCCACCAGTGCCGTTTCCTGCCGGGTCGCCACCTTGAATCATGAAACCAGAGATAACTCGGTGAAAGACAGTTCCATCGTAGAGATTATCGTTGCTTTTCTTGCCGCTCTTTGGATGAGTCCATTCGCGTTCTCCGGTGGCTAGTTCAACAAAGTTAGCCACGGTCTTTGGGGCGTGATTTGGAAATAGATCAATGACGATGTCACCCATATTGGTATGAAGCGTGGCTTTCTTTGACATGAATGAACTCCTTAGCTTTTCGAGAGCGCTATCCTATCGTGTTATACAGGAGAGGTAATCCCATGGCTCATCAGCCCAAGAGAGCGAATAGCCCTCTACTCACCAACCTGATCTACCTTGCAGAGTTAGCGCTCTTGTACAACGCTGCGATTCTGATCTCTGTGACATTGAACTTAGATTGGGCCAAGCCTCGCGCCGCCGGAGGTCAATTCGAATCATTCCCGATTGGGATTCGAGTTATCTATTCTGGAATGTTCTTCGGCATGATTTTCTTGATGCTGCTCTTGTGGCGACATCGGAATATCCCTCTAGATGCCGCAGGTATTCGATTAACGAGAATAATTGGTTATGTATTCATCGCCAGCACAATAGTTCAGTTGGTATCACGATCACCAGAAGAGCGAACTAATGCACTGCCGGCTTCGATAATCTCGCTGACATTTTTCTTGATTTCGCGGCGCGATCGAGAAAAAAAATAATCAACGATTTGGAAGAACTTGTGGAGACTAGGGGAATCGAACCCCTAACCCCCTGCTTGCAAAGCAGGTGCTCTACCAATTGAGCTAAGTCCCCTTATTTAGTTCTTTAGTTATCTAGCTAGCTAGAATTCCTCCGAGTCTTCCAAGGAATCCTCGGCACTGGTCATATCCAACCAGTTTTCTTCCTCATTCTGAACTTGCTTAAAGCGCTTGAAGAGTGCGTAACCGCCAACGCCAACAGCAAATAGTGCCAGAAGTTTCTTAAACATCTAACCACCACCTACTTTCTCACTTGTCCCGCGTGGGCCTAGGTGGACTTGAACCACCGACCTCTTCCTTATCAGGGAAGCGCTC
>CAZPIJ010000075.1:0-6802 GCA_964586805.1 uncultured Bifidobacterium sp.
GAATCCTGGCAATTGGAAGCAATCCTGAAGCCGCACGCCTTGCTGGTATTCCAACAAAGAAAATCAAGATTCAAGTCTGTGCATTGATGGGTGCGATCTCCGGAATCGGCGGCGTGCTCTTTCTAGGTTTCCGAGGTGCAGTCGATCCGAGCACTGGTGGACAGATGCTGCTACCAGTGGTCGCGGCGGCAATCATCGGTGGTACTCCACTCTCCGGCGGCGCCGGCACCGTCTGGGGTTCACTTTTTGGAGCGATGATTGTTGGCGTTATTGGCGTCGGAGTGGTCTTTATCGGTATCGATGCAGTCTGGGGGACATTGGTCACAGGCCTTGTCATCCTCTTTGCGATTGGTGTCGATCAGATCGTTCGCGTACGCAAGAAAAGAGCAGCATAAATAACTAGGTTTCAACTCTGTCCATGGGGGATACGAGTTGAATTAACTAAGGATGGTATAGATGATGAAGAGTAGAAAAATTCGGCTTGGCGCACTTGCGCTTGCCGGAGTTATGGCTATTGCAGCCAGTGGTGTCGCTTCTCCTGCGCAAGCATCGAAGAAGAAGATCACTATTGGTTTCGTAGTGCATGTTGTGGGTAATCCATTTATCCAACAAATTATTGACGCTGCCAAGATGGCTGCTAAGGATCTCGGTGTAACCATCAAGGTCACCGGACCTGCTGGCGCCGAAGGCGATGCGCAACTCACTGCCGTACAAAACATGGCAGCTTCCGGAGTCGATGGAATCGCCACATCTGTTCCATCTGCATCCATGGTCAACGGCTTGAATGCAATCATCAAGTCCGGAATTCCAATCGTTCAATTCAATGGTCTTGGTGAAGGTGTCAATGCGCCATATGTTGGTGAGAAGTCAGTTGAATCTGGCCGCATCCTCGGCAAGATGGTTCTCGACAAGATTGGCGGCACCGGCGCTAAGGGCAAAGTCATCGTCGGTAACTGCTACCCAGGCTTCCCAGTTCTTGAGAACCGCCAAAAGGGTGTTCTTGAGAGCCTAAAGAAGGCCTCAGGAGTGCAGATTGTCGGACCATCCGATGTGAAGGTTGATGCAGCTGCGAACTTCGCCGCATGGCAAGGTCTTCTCGCTGCCAACTCCGATGCACTTGCAATGGTCGGCCTCTGCGCACCAGATGTAGAGAGCATCGGCAAGGTCAATAAGGCTGCAAATAACACCAAGACCATCGGTGGTGGCTATGACCTCACCGCTGGAAACCTCGAGGCGTTGGCAAATGGCAGCGCTCACATCTCACTTGGTCAGACGCCATTCATTCAAGGATATGCACCTGTCTACATCTTGGTAGATAGCATCCGTAAGGGCATCAAGATCAACAAGGCATCCTTCCTCAACTCCGGAACTGAAATCGTCACTGCAACATCTGTGACGGAACCATTCAAACTTCCAGCGTTGACCTTCAAGGAGCTCCAAGCAATGGCAACCTCAAAGACAAAGACTCGTAAGTACTACGAGCCTGTCGTCAAGGGATACATCAAGGACTGGAAGAAGAATCTCAAGCCAGTCTCTGATGAGTCTGCCTAAAAAGTAAGAACCATCTGAAGTGAAACGAGCGGAGGTCGACAGTGAGTAGCAATTCCACTCATGGCGTGATCTCCGCTCGTTCACTTTCCAAGCGATATGGTGGTGTGCAAGCGCTAGATAATCTCAATCTCGATCTTGAACGAAATCTCGTTCATGCAATCGTCGGCGAGAATGGCGCGGGTAAATCCACTTTTATGAAGATTCTCTCTGGAGGCGTCACCCCAGACTCGGGTTCAATCGAGATTGATGGCGTGGCCTATCCCGAGATCACCGTGCAACTGGCGCGAAAACTCGGCATCGGCATCATGTATCAAGAGTTGCGCCTCTTCCAACACCGCGATGTCCTTACCAACCTCTTCCCCGACCGCGAGATCACCCGTGGTCCATTTATTGCCAATAAACCAATGGAAGAGATCGCTCGACCTGTCCTCGAATCAATCGGATTGAGCGTCGATTTACATGCGATTTTGGGGGATTTAGCTATCTCGGATCAACAATTGATCGAGTTGGCTCGCGTGATCATCGAAAAACCCAAGCTTCTTATCCTTGATGAACCTACATCAGCACTCAACGCGCGTGAGAGCGATCGACTTCTCGAGTTAGTCCGACAACTGCCGGCACAAGGAACAACAGTCTTATATGTCTCACATCGCCTCGATGAGGTCTTCGCCGTAGCAGATCAAATCTCGGTCATGCGCAACGGAACCTTGGTCTTTTCTCGCCCTACAAAAGAACTCAGTCGTGCCGATGTCATTGCAGGCATCGTCGGTGAAGAGAAATCCGGCCGTGTTAACAAGAGTGAACGGCGCGATGGTGCAGCGCTTAAGAGCGCCGTACTTCTTGATGTGAAGAACCTCAAGAATCATGGTCAGATTCAGGATGTCTCGCTTAATGTTCGCGCGGGTGAGATTGTCGGAGTCGCCGGACTTATTGGTTCTGGCGCAGATGAGTTGCTCGAAACGCTTTTTGGTGCAAAGACAAAATCTGGTGGTGCTATCGTGCTAGAAGGCAAAGAGTGCACCTCAATATCGCCACAGAATTCTGTTCGAGACAAAGTGGCTCTCGTGCCAGCAGATCGAAAGCGAGTCGGTCTGATGATGGAGCGAAGTGTTGCGGATAATTTCTCGCATGTTGCTGTAGGTGGTCACAAACATGGCACTGCCCTGATTACTCGAGGTGGCTTGGCAAATAGGGCGAAGCGACTAGTCGAGCGCTTTGGGGTAAAGACTGAGCATGTCGACATCCGAGTGGGCAATCTCTCTGGTGGCAACCAGCAGAAGGTGGTCATCGGCAAGTGGCTTGAGATCAACCCTCGCTTGGTGCTGCTGGACGACCCTACTCGTGGCGTCGATATTGGTGCTAAATCGGAGCTTTTCCGGCTAATTCGCGAGATCGCAGACTCTGGAAAAGGTGTCCTCTTTCGCTCGACTGAGATCGCAGAGTTAACTAACCTCTGTGACCGCATCTATGTGATTAAGAATGGTGAGACCAAACGAGAAGTTACTGATGTTGATGAAGCAGAATTGATTAAGTTAATTAACGAATAACTAGAAAAACCCGAGCAGAAGAGAGGCGAAAATGATCAAGAGAGCATTCACGATGAAGCTAAAGCCAGGTGGACTTGCCGAATACAAGCGCTACCACGACGAGATCTGGCCAGAATTGGTTGCAGAGATCGAAAAGCAAGGAATCGCACAGATAACTATCTTCGAACGCGATCCAGTTCTCTTTTTGTACTCCGAGATTTCTGATCCAGAAGCATGGGATCGTCTCTGGCATACCGAGATCCACGACAAGTGGGCAGAATTCATGGCGCCTTTGATGGAGTTCAACTCCGAGGGCATCGTCGACTCCAGCGAGGTAAAGGAAGTCTTCAACCTGCGCACCAACGCAGCTAAGAAGTAAGCCTGAAGAATTCTGATGTCACAAAAGTCACTCGCATTAGTAACCGGAGCCAGTAAAGGCCTAGGTCGCCAGATGGCGCTTGGCCTTGCTGGTGCTGGTCACAAGGTCATTGCAGTTGCGCGGAGCAAATCTGCTCTGGATTCGCTAGCAGAAGAGCATCCTGATCTGATTTTCCCGTACGAGTGCGATGTCAGTGCATATAAAGATGTCGAAGCCTTAGCCGAGAAAGTCAAAAAAGAACAAGAAGAAGAAAATGGCGTCGTACAGATTCTGGTTAATGCCGCCGGCGTCTTTGGTCCGATAGATCTTGTGCAGAACACCGATCCAGTGCAGTGGGCACAGACCATTCTGATCGACACATTGGCTCCCTATTACACGACCAGAGTCTTCTTGCCAGGGATGTTGGCAAAGAAATGGGGGCGGATTATCAATGTCAGCTCCGCTGCGGCGCTACATCCACCAGGAGCGCTCAACAGCGCATACGGAACTTCGAAAGTCGCGCTGAATCAATTAACGCGTCATGTTGCAGCAGAGATTTCTGGTTCTGGCGTGACGGCGAATGTCATTCATCCCGGCGATGTGAAGACTGAGATGTGGGCAGATATAAAAGAAAAGGCCCTCGCACTCGGCGATGTCGGAAAGGATTACACCGCGTGGGTCGATTGGGTAGCGCAGACCGGCGGCGATGATCCAAAGAAAGCGATGGAATTGGTTCTCGAAATCATCTCGCCTGCATACGATGGCATTAATGGTCGATTCTTATGGATCAAGGAGCCTCTGCAAGCACCAATCCCGAGCTGGGAAGACCCAGTCGATGCTCGTCCGTGGAGCTAGAACCTAGCGCTCAAGTTAGCCTCGACCGATATATGGCATCTTCGTAGCCATCACGGTCATAAATTGCACATTGGCATCTAACGGAAGTGAAGCCATGTGCACAACTGCATCGGCAATTATCTGTGCATCAATCATTGGTTCAGCGAGCGTACTTCCGTTAGCTTGAGGGGCACCAACGCGTTGCATTGTCGCCATACTGGTATCTGCATTGCCAATATCAATCTGGCCACACGCGATATTGTATTTCCTGCCATCAAGTGAAGTCGAACGAGTTAAGCCTGTGATTGCATGCTTTGACGCGGTGTAGGGCGCCGAGTTGGGTCGAGGGACATGCGCTGAAATCGAGCCGTTGTTGATGATCCGACCGCCTTGTGGGTCTTGATCTTTCATGAGGGAGAAGGCTTCTTGAATACAGAAAAAGACTCCGCCAACATTAATCTCAAAAACTCGGCGCCAATCTTCTGCTTGTACATCTTCTAGCAGCGCAGCTGGTGGGATGATGCCCGCATTGTTGAATAGCAAATCAAGTCGACCGAAATTTGATTTAATCTGTGCAAACGCAGCGGCAACCGAGGATCGATCACTAACATCACATTGCACGGCAAGCGCGCCATGCCCGATCTCTTTGGCTACGGCTTCGACACCTGCGCCATCTCGACCAATAATGGCGACTGTCCAACCATTTTTTGCTAGAGCGAGTGCAGTGACCCGCCCAATTCCGCGATTGGCACCTGTTACAGCTGCAAATTTCTCTTTACTCATCACTTCTGCCCCGGTATCTCTCCATCGAGTTCGGTCTCGATATGTTCTCTAATTAGTTCATCGAAGGTACTTTCACAGGTGAATCCGAGATTTCGAGCTCGGGTGGCGGGGAATGCAGGGAAGTTCCATGCATCAACCATCTGCTGGGCGAAGGCATCTGGCTCCTCCTTTATATAGGAGAGCACCTTCTCGCCGGCAACCCGGCGGAGCGCTTCGATTTCTTGGCCGATGGTTGCGTGTACGCCAGGCATGACCATCGAACGACGCGTGCCCAGTAATGCGGTATCAAGTTGAGCAGCATGAATGACAAAAGCTACCGCCGATCGTGGCGAGGCAAAGACCATCGATACATCTTTGGATACTGAGAGAGTGGTCTGGATTCCAACGAGCGGTTCTCGGATGATGTTGGAGAAGACTCCTGATGCTGCAGCATTTGGTTTACCAGGCCGGACACAGATGGTTGGAAGTCTGAGACCGATACCATCGAGGAAACCTCGCCGACTGTAATCATTGAGTAGCAATTCTCCGATTGCCTTCTGCACGCCATAACTTGTATTCGGTTGCAAGATGAAGTCATCGTCTATGTCATCTGGATATGGCCCGCCATAGACGGCGCCTGTTGAGGTGTAAACAACTCTAGGAGCATAATTTGGAATCGCTCGGATTGCCTCGAAAAGATTACGAGTACCATCGAGATTTACTCGATAACCCTTCTCAAAATTTGATTCGGCCTCTCCCGAAACTATCGCGGCTAAGTGGAAGATGATATCTGGCTTCGCTTTGAGTAATTCCGCACACGAATTTGGATCAGTGATATCCGCTATTTGCGAAGTAATCGGAAACCGCGCCCCTGCCGGAACCTTCGGTTCGATTAAAGCATCAGCAAGAAGCGCGTGTGAAATTTCTTTGCCGGATAGCTCAGGTACTTCTGCTAATCGAAGGATCAGTTTTTGGCCGATCATCCCACCGCCACCGAGAATTAGGATTTTCACACGAGGATACTAACCCTCGAAATTGGATTTAGGTAGGGATAAGTGTGTTTGCAAATACCTGCCAGGCAAGTGCTGATTTCGCGATCAGCGAGAGTGTGATGTACGACCGTTCGCCACGGAGATAATCACTCCATTTGCCGACTTTCTTATATTGCAACCATTGCACGAGGGCAAATGAATTGAAGAACAAGAAGATTGTTACGACGATGCCGTATACGAAGGCGGGAGCCGAGGAGTCGCTCGGGCCACCGATGGAAAAGACATAGAAGAGCAGCGCCAGCCATGGTACAGCGCCCGCGATACATCCGAAGATGAATGGTAGCCAGCCACCATTTCCGGGAGTCTCATATTTCTCCTGCAGCCATCCGAAAAGAATCATCGCAGCATTCACTCCAAAGATGGAGATGATGGCGGTGATATCGGCAACACCAGTTACTTGTGCAATCAAGACAATCATCACTGATGAACTGATGGAATATTCGACCCATCGGAAATAATTCCGTTGCTCTTCCAAACCTTTACTGTAACGACCGAAGAACTGTGGGCTAGCAACAATGAAATGAGCTAACGCAGATAGACCCAGGAAGATTGCCACTGTTAGACCAATAGGAGTGTTGAAGAGCACGACTGGTGGAGCGAATGTCGTTCCAGGAGGACCTGACATATATGTCGCATTGATCGGCAGCGTAAAGTCGCTGCTCAACGCGAGGACAGCACCCATTTGTGCAAGATGCAAGATTCCGGCGATGATGTTGATT
>CAZPIJ010000076.1:0-6729 GCA_964586805.1 uncultured Bifidobacterium sp.
CCGGGGATTCAGCTTGCGTCTTGCCACCCGTAGATCTCTCTGCAGAATCATTACAAGAAATTCGAATAGCAACTGCGAAGATTGCCAAGGGAATCGGCGTTCGGGGATTAGTGAACATCCAATTCGCCATCGAAGGCGGGAAGCTCTTTGTTCTCGAGGCGAACCCACGAGCTTCTCGAACTGTACCGTTCGTTAGTAAGGCCATCGGAGTTCCGTTGGCAAAGGCTGCCGCGCAAATTTCACTTGGACGGACGATTGCGCAGCTGCGCGCCGATCAACTTCTACCTCCGCATGGCGATGGGGTCGCCCGGGGTGTAAGCGTCAAGGAGGCGGTACTGCCGTGGAATAGATTCCGCAAACGCGATGGCAGCGGAGTTGATGCGCTCCTAGGCCCAGAAATGCGTTCAACCGGAGAGGTGATGGGGCGTGACGACTCATTTGGAAAAGCGTTCTCTAAAAGTCAGAGCGCAGCATCAGGCGCACTGCCCAATCATGGCGCAATATTTGTCTCTTTCGCTGACCGAGATAAAGCAGAAGGAATCAAGGGAGCGAAGAAACTTTATGATGCCGGATATCAACTGTATGCGACCTCTGGAACCGCAAAAGCTTTGGCCGATTGCGATATTCAAGTAAACCTTGTTCGGAAATATTCAGAAGGAAAGGGACCTCAAGGCGAGGCGACCGCCCTCGATTTGATCGAAAGTGGCGAGGTGGCCTTGGTAGTCAACACTCCCTTTGGTTCCGGACCTCGCGAGGATGGTTGGCGGATCCGCACCTCAGCGGTCGCACGAGGTATTCCGATAATCACGACGATTTCAGGCCTGAACGCTGCGGCAGAAGCCATGTTTGCGCAGCGGCAGGGTAGTTTCACCGTAACCTCGCTTCAGGAGTGGTTGGGATGAGCGGACTCTCTTCAGTGACAATGCAGGCAGAATGTGAAGTGGTCTCAAATCGTCGCGTGGGTGCATATCACCATCTCACCCTCTCTGCTCCTGGGATTGCAGAGCACGCCAAGCCAGGGAATTTCGTTGCCATCAGCGTGGGCGATGCGCGAACTTCAATGTTGCTCCGCAGGTCATTTGCGATCTACCAAACTATGGCCCGCGGTCCTTTTGGTGGCACCGTAGAAATCATTGTCGCTGCCCATGGTGCGGGCAGTAGTTGGATTGCTGAACGCGCACCTCATGAGCGGCTCAATGTCGTAGGCCCACTGGGGAATGCTTTTAAGATTCCTAAGGATCCAGTCCGCGCACTATTGATAGGAGGCGGCTATGGATCTGCGCCGCTATTCGCTCTTGCCGAACTTCTGCGGCAGAAGAATTCACGAGTTGACATGGCAATTGGAGCAAGTACGAGTGATCGAATCTTCGCCCCCGTCGAAGGGAAGAGATCAGTTCATGCGCTCCTTATTGCAACCGAAGATGGCTCCATGGGCAGCAAAGGTCGTGTAACCGATCTCTTTGACCATCAATTAGCGGCTATAGATATCGTCTACGCCTGCGGGCCGATGCGAATGCTGCAGGCAATAACTGAAATAGCCGCCAGCGCGGGCGTGCCCGCACAGTGTGCCGTTGAGGAATCGATGGCGTGTGGCGTGGGGCTTTGTATGACCTGCGTGTTACCAATTCGCGGGAGCGACGGCGTCATTCGCATGCTCCGTTCCTGTGTTGAGGGCCCAATATTCGATGGCACGAGCGTGCAGTGGAATGATGTCGGCACGATTCCTCCTGGCACATATGGAGCACCACGATGAATCGTCCCCAAGTGGATATGCGAGCTCAAATTGGCAATGTGGTTTTTAAGAACCCAATTTTCACAGCAAGTGGTTGTGCGGCGAATGGTAAAGAACTCTCCACTTTCTTCCCGTTGGATTCAATAGGCGCTGTTGTTACCAAATCAGTCATGACACATCCTCGCGCAGGACGGCCGACGCCCCGAATGGCCGAGACGCCCAGCGGGATGCTCAATGCAATCGGGCTTCAAGGCCCCGGCATCGAAACATTTTTGAAAGAAGACCTACCTTGGTTGCATCAACATGGCGCCAGCACGATTGTGTCGATCGCTGGCGAGAGTGTCGAAGAATTTGCTGCACTATCTCGGAAAGTTCGAAACGCACCCGGGGTCTGTGCCCTTGAAGTGAATATCTCCTGTCCGAATGTTGAGAATCGAGGATTGGTTTTTGCCTGCGATCCGCGTTCTGCACGAGATGTAATCGAAGCGGTAAAGCGAAGCGTCGGAAGCACACTGCCGATCATCGCGAAATTATCACCCGATGTCACAGATATCGTGAGCATCGCAGAGGAAGTGGTAGATGCAGGCGCTGATGCGCTGGCGATGATTAACACATTGTTGGGGATGGTGATCAATCTTGACACGATGCGGCCACATCTTGCGAACAAAACTGGGGGACTCTCTGGTCCAGCTATCAGACCAGTTGCAGTAAGAGCGATCTATCAAGTTCATCGAGCGCTTCCTAAGGTACCGATTGTTGGAATGGGTGGCGTGCTCACCGGCGCCGATGCCCTCGAGCTGATACTGGCCGGAGCGCGAGGGATTTCCGTGGGAACGGCCACATTCCACGATCCTTCAGCGCCGATACGAATTCTCGGAGAACTTGAAAAGTTGCTCCATGAACGCGGGTTTACTCGATTTAGTGATGCGGTTGGCTACGCACATCGTGAAGGGGAGTAAGCAGGGGTATGAGCAAACAGATCATCCTTGCAGTCGATACTACTGAAATAGAACGAGCTCAAGAATGGGTGCGAGCCACTGCAGAATTTATCGGCGTCATCAAATTAGGTTTGGAATTCTTCTTGGCCAATGGAATTGAAGGAGTGCAGAAGGTGCGCACGGTCGCGCCATCGCTCGCCCTTTTTCTTGATTTGAAACTTCATGACATACCCAACACCATCGCTGGCGCGGCACGCGCTGTTTCATCGTTACGACCAGAATTTCTCACTGTCCATGCATCCGGAGGCCCAGCAATGATTTCGAAGGCAGCCGCAGAATTACCAGAAACGAAAATTACGGCGGTCACTTTGCTAACTTCGCTTTCGGTAGCTGACATCAAAAAATTGGGTATCTCAGGGAATTCTCAAGAAATCGTTATAAAGTGGGCAGAAAATGCGATTGGCGCTGGTGCTCGAGCAATCGTTGCATCACCGCTTGAAGTTTCTGCGCTCCGTGCAGTGGTTCCACCAGATATTCTTCTGATCACCCCAGGTGTCAGGCCGATTGGAACCGATTCTGGCGATCAAGAACGGGTTGCAACTCCACAAGAGGCGCTCTCGTGGGGTGCAAATTTCGTCGTTATCGGTCGACCCATCACCTCAGGAAAAGATCTAAAAGAAATTCGGGCAAACGCAGAACGAATTTCTTGCTCACTTTGAAGATGCTTCTTCAGAAGATTTTGGCTACCGTGATGTCATGCCCCTACCAGAACTCAGTGCAAGTGAAAGAGCCGCAGCGCTCGAAGCCGCAGCGCGTGCCCGAAAGGTGCGCGCAGAAATAAAGAGCGACCTTAAGAATGGAAAACGAAAGCTTGCCGATGTCATTGCACTTGGCAAGAGTGATGAAGTTGTTGGAAAGATGAAAGTGAGTGCACTCCTGGAGTCGCTTCCAGGCGTGGGCAAGGTACGAGCGACCGCGGTCATGGAACAGGTCGGAATCGCCGCCAGTCGAAGAATTCGTGGGTTAGGAATCCACCAGACACGAGATTTGTTGGCACACTTCCAACTACCCTAGGCGGGTGGATTTGATTGTGCTTTCCGGACCCGGCGGGGTCGGAAAATCGACTGTCTCCGAATACCTTCGACAGCACAGCGACCAACTCTGGGTGAGCGTATCTGCAACTACACGAGCACCTCGTCCAGGGGAGAGGTCGGGAGTTGATTATTACTTTCTCTCCGAACGAGAATTCACAGAGCGAATTGAAAAGGAAGAGTTCCTTGAGTGGGCTCACTTTGCTGGGAATTACTATGGCACCCCTCGAAACGCTGTGTACTCTCAGATTGAAGGCGGCAAGAGCGTTCTCCTTGAGATTGAAATTGCCGGGGCACGGCAGATTCGGGAGCGCGAGCAGGAGGCGTATTTAGTCTTCCTCGCTCCACCATCTATTGCAGAATTGGAGCGGAGGCTTTTGGCCCGGGGTACCGATTCCCCGGAGCGGGCAGCCCAGCGGCTCGAAATCGCCCATGAGGAGCTTGCCCAGAGCCACTGGTTTGATGAGGTGCTGGTCAATTCCTCAGTCGAAGAGGTGGCTGCGCGGCTGATAACCTTGGCTACTGCGCCAAAGGGATAAAGAGGGCGCATAGCCCAGGCCGGAGTAATAGATCCACCCGCAAGTTCCCATCATGAGAGGTAGCCCGATGATCCAAAGCGACGGCATCACAAACCCACCGATTGACGATTTGCTTGCCAAAAGTGGTTCCAAATATAGCTTGGTGCTCTTCTCAGCGAAGCGGGCTCGTCAAATCAACGCATACTATTCACAACTGAGTGAAGGTCTCCTGGAGTATGTCGGTCCATTGGTCGAAACCCATGTACACGAGAAACCACTGTCGATTGCCTTGCGAGAGATCAATGGTGGACTACTCACCCTTGAATCTCTCGAAGGTTCCGAACAATCCGAGAGCGCTTAGGCGCATAGCTCGCCCCGATTAGCTTTGACAATGTTTCCGTTTCCCCGGCGCATGATTTTAGGAGTCACCGGCGGTATCGCCGCGTACAAATCTTGCGAATTGCTCCGTCGGTTGATGGATAGGGGTATCGAAGTCACCGTCGTGCCAACCGAGAACGCTCTTCGCTTTGTTGGTACTGCGACTTGGGAGGCCTTAACCGGAAAACCTGTGCAGAGCTCTCTGTGGAGCGATGTGTCATCCGGAGCTCACATCGAATTGGCTCGAGATGCTCAATTGTTGGTGATCGCCCCGGCGACGGCAGACTTTATTGCCCGGTTGGCCCACGGCAGGAGTGAAGATCTGCTGGGCGCCACTGCATTGACCATGCAAGCGCCAATCATTGTCATTCCTGCGATGCATCATCAGATGTGGCGAAATCCCGCAACGGTTGCAAATGTTGCCACGCTACGCTCACGAGGAATCTTGGTGATGGAACCTGCCGAAGGTCCGCTGAATAACGGTGATTCTGGAGTAGGTAGGTTTCCAGAAACTTTTGAGATACTCGATTTTCTGCAGCAGAGCGGCTTCCTCCGAAGTGATCTTCTCGGCAAACATGTGGTTGTTACTGCCGGCGGAACTCGCGAGATGATCGATCCGGTGCGATTTATTGGCAACCGCTCCTCTGGGAAACAAGGTATTGCTCTTGCCAAGGCAGCTGCTTCGCGTGGGGCGCGAGTGAGCTTGATTGCGGCAAATGTTGGCGAGCATCTGCTGCCAAACGATCAATCAATAACTCTTACCAAAGTGGAAAGCGCACTCCAGTTGGCGAATACCCTCTCGAAGATCGAAAGTTTCGATATCCTGTTGATGACAGCTGCAGTAGCTGATTACCGCCCAGTCATCGCCAGTGTTACCAAGCTGAAGCGGGATGGAAGTGATCGTTCCCTGGAATTGATCGAGAATCCCGATGTTCTAGCTGGTTTTGCGCGTAACTATCGAAATTCCGGAGGATCTGGGGCTGGAATTATTGTGGGGTTCGCAGCCGAGAGCGAAGTCAATCTCACTAGCGCAGCCGAGAAACTCGCCCGTAAGGCAGTGGATTATCTTTTTGTCAATGATGTCAGCGCGTATCCCGTCTTCGATTCCGATTCCAACGGTGGCGTATTGCTTCGGGCCGATGGAGCCAGGAAAGAATTTGGATATCAAAGTAAGGAGACATTGAGCGATGTGCTCCTTGATGAGCTCGTGAAGGGGCTAGGTTAAGCCGGTGTCCAAACGACTCTTCACCTCGGAATCTGTTACCGAAGGCCACCCCGATAAGATGGCCGATCAGATCTCTGATGCCATTCTCGATGCCTTTCTACACTCCGATCCGCGGAGTCGGGTGGCAGTTGAAACTCTTCTGACCACCGGACAAATCCATGTTGCGGGAGAGGTAACCACTACAGCCAATCCTGATTTGATGTCATTGATTCGCCAAGTGGTTCTCGACATTGGTTATGACAGTAGTGAGCGTGGCTTCGATGGTAATTCCTGCGGGATAAGCATCTCTCTTGGAAAGCAGTCTCCCGATATCGCTCAAGGGGTTGATGTCGCAATCGAAGAGCGCACGGCAATCTCCTCGGATCCATTGGATCGTCAAGGCGCAGGCGACCAGGGACTGATGTTCGGATATGCCACAGACGAGACACCAGAATTGATGCCACTTCCGATTGCCATTGCTCATGCCTTAGCGCAAGAGTTGGCCAGGGTGCGCAAAGAGGGAGAGCTGACATATCTCAGACCTGATGCCAAGACTCAAGTAACCGTTGAATATCAGGGGAGTAAAGCGATTGGCCTAGATACCTTGGTCATATCTACTCAACACGATCCCGATGTTGATTTAGAGCGAACTCTGCCCAACGACCTGAAGCGAACTGTCATTGAACCGGTTTTGAGCCGGTATTCATTGAAGACCGACGGTATGCGAATACTCATCAATCCCACCGGTCGCTTCGTCGTGGGCGGCCCAATGGGCGCTGCTGGCCCTACGGGACGAAAAATCATCGTCGCCTCCTATGGCGGTATGGCCCGCCATGGTGCTGCTGCTTTCAGTGGTAAGGATCCTCCT
>CAZPIJ010000077.1:0-6689 GCA_964586805.1 uncultured Bifidobacterium sp.
CATTTGATAGGAAAACCTCTTCCCTAAGAGGACACTTTTCGTTAGTAATAGTACCCGGTGCGATCTCGGGAATCTCCCTGGTGAGCGCTGGTCAACTACATTGGGGGTAGTTAGTGAATATTCAGCATCATGCTGATGACGAGCGCCGATTAGCGGCGCTGGGTTATAAGCAAGAACTCAGTAGAACCTGGAGCGCATTTTCAAACTTTGCGATCTCCTTCTCGATCATCTCCATTCTTGCGGGCTGTTTTACGACATTCGCACAGGCGTGGAATAACGGTGGTCCGGTTGCGATTGCAATTGGGTGGCCACTTATCTCGGTATTCATCCTGATCATCGGTTTCTGTATGTCGGAGTTGGCATCTGCATATCCGACCTCTGGTGGCGTCTATTGGTGGGCGTCCAAACTTGGCGGACCGAAGGCTGGCTTTTACACGGGTTGGTTAAATGTAATTGGCCTAGTTTCCGTCACAGCATCTGTTGGCTATGGCGCTGCGAGCTTTTTGAATATCGCACTTGGATCCTTCTTCCCCGATTACGGGACAAGCTTCATGGGTGGCGACTACATCAAGCAACAATTCGCACTCTTCGTGATAATTATTGCTGCAGTCACTTTAATCAATATCTTCTCTAGCCAATTACTCGCAGTCGTCAATAATGTTTCGGTATGGTGGCATGTGATTGGTGCTGCAGTGGTGGTGGGAATCCTGATCTTCGTGCCCGAGAAACACCAGAGCATCGATTGGGTTTTCACTACTCAGATCAACCAATCTGGATTTAGCAATTATTGGTTCTATGTGCTTCCGTTGGGCTTCCTATTGACGCAATACACCATCACAGGATTCGATGCGTCAGCTCACCTCTCAGAAGAGACTAAGGGTGCACACATGTCTGCTGCCCGTGGTATCTGGCAATCCATCTTCTATTCTGCAGTTGGTGGATACATTCTGTTGCTGGCATTCCTCTTCGCTGCGACAAATGTCGAGGGAATCAGCTCTTTTGATCCAAAGGTCAACCCATTTGGTGGTGGATCGGTCATCATGCTCCTTTACACCGCACTTGGTGGTGGCGCTGCATTTAAGTTGGTCATGATCATCTCCACCGCAGGACAGCTCTTCTGCGTCACTGCATGTTTGACTTCATGCTCTCGAATGGTTTTTGCATTCTCTCGCGATGGCGCAGTGCCAGGTCATAAAACCTGGCGCAAAGTCACGAGCAACGGAACTCCAAAGAATGCCGTACTCATATCTGCAGTGCTGGGTGTCATCCTCACGCTACCTGCTCTGTGGAAGAGTCCTACTGGAGCACCAACGGCATTTTATGCAGTGGTATCTGTCTGCGTAATCAGTCTCTACCTAGCCTTCTTGATTCCTATTTATCTTCGTCTCAAGGTCGGAGATAATTTCAAGCCAGGTGAATGGACGCTTGGAAAGAAATATAAGTGGATGTGCACCATTGCAGTCGCTGAGATTGCAATCATCTCGGTCTACTTCATCTTGCCATTCGCTCCTGCTGGAACTCCAGGAAATAAGGACTTCACATGGACTGCGGTGAACTATGCGCCGCTAGTCACAGGTGGGGCGCTAATCCTGTTGTGGATCTGGTGGCATCTATCGGTAAAGAAATGGTTCACTGGACCGAAGTCAAACATCTAGCCAAGCAATAGAAGCAGTAAAAGCAGTAGCAGGAGCCCCGCCAATTTTTTGGCGGGGTTTCCTTTGTTTTGGAGCCGTGGAATACTTCGCTCCATGGCCGCATTATCAGTAGAGGAACTTCGCGCTGCAGTCGCTTCAGGTTCGATAGATACCGTCGTCGTTGCAATGACAGATATGCAAGGGCGTCTTGTCGGCAAAAGAATTCACGGTTCGTACTTCATCGATGAAGTCCTTCATCACGGCACAGAGGGGTGCAATTATTTATTGGCCGTCGATGTCGATATGAACACCGTCTCTGGTTATGAGATGTCATCCTGGGATGCGGGTTATGCCGATTTTGCATTGCATCCAGATCTCAACACGCTACGACGCGTTCCCTGGCAAGAAGGAGCAGCCCTTGTTCTCTGTGATGTCTTGTGGCTAGATGGCAAAGATGTTCTTGCCTCACCTCGACAGATTCTTCGTAGGCAGGTAGAGCTTTTACATCAGTCAGGCATGAAAGCACTTGTTGGAACTGAATTAGAATTTATCCTCTTCAATGATTCTTATGAAGATGCATGGAAGAAGGGCTATCGCGAGCTCACCCCCTCAAACCTTTACAATGTTGATTACTCCATCCTTGGCGGTGCACGAGTAGAGCCAATCTTGCGGGCGATTCGATTGGGAATGGCTGGAGCTGGAATGACAGTCGAGTCTGCTAAAGGCGAATGCAATTACGGGCAACATGAGATAGCCTTCAAATATTCCGACGCTCTCACCTCTTGTGATAATCACTCGATTTACAAGAATGGCGCAAAAGAGATTGCTGCTCAGTTCGGTCAGTCAATCACCTTTATGGCAAAGTTCAATGAGCGCGAGGGATCCTCTTCGCATATGCATGTCTCATTCCGTGGACTGAGTGATGAACTGGTGATGTGTGATGAGAGCGATAAGGCGCATGGACTCAGCGAATTGGGGCGTTCGTTTATCGCTGGTCAATTAGCCCATGCGCGAGAGCTCACCCTCATGTTTGCTCCAAATATCAACTCGTATAAGCGATTTGTTGAAGGCTCTTTCGCGCCAACCGCTATTCGATGGGGTCGCGACAACCGAACTTGCGCTTTCCGATTGGTAGGACATGGACCGAGCCTTCGATTAGAAAATCGGATTCCAGGAGGTGATGTCAATCCATACCTTGCAATCGCAGGAATCATGGCTGCTGGTTTAGATGGCATCAACAAAAAGTTGAAGCTCGAGCCAGCTTTCGAGGGTAATGCCTATATTTCAGAGTCCGCCCGCGTGCCAAGCACCATGCAAGAGGCGCTCGCTTTGTGGAGCGAATCACCCTGGATTCGAGAGGTCTTCGGCGCGCAGGTGCAGGATCACTACGCGAATATGGCTAAGGTAGAACTAGCCGCATTCAATCGATCAGTCACCGATTGGGAGCGATTCCGGAACTTCGAAAGGTTCTAATCTTGAGCTATCAAGTCATCAATCCCTCAGATGAAACACTTGTCGCCACAGTCGAACATTTCACGCTAGAAGAGACTGATGCCGCGATCGCTCGCGCACATACCGCCTATGCAAAATGGCGCGCGGTCGCACCTGGCGAACGAGCAGAGATACTCCGAAACTTCGCACGAAACATCCAAGCTCATCAATCTGAATTAGCAGAATTAGAGATTCGCAACTCAGGTCACACTCGCGGAAATGCAGTCTGGGAAGTTGGCAATGTTGTCAACACAGTTAATTACTACTCAGCTGCGCCCGAGAGGCTTTTTGGCAAGCAGATTCCGGTGCCAAACGGTGTAGACATCACCTTCAAGGAACCTCTTGGCGTCGTGGGCATCATCGTTCCGTGGAATTTCCCGATGCCAATCGCAGGTTGGGGTTTTGCCCCTGCCCTAGCTGCAGGAAATACTGTCGTACTCAAGCCAGCCGAATACACCCCGTTGACTGCGATGAAGTTAGCGGAAATTGCCCACAAGTCAGGTATCCCAAAAGATGTCTTCCAAGTTCTGCCTGGTAAGGGAAGCGTCGTTGGCAACCGTTTTGTCACACATCCACTAGTACGGAAAATAGTTTTCACGGGATCCACCGAGGTGGGCCAAAAGATCATGGCCGGATGTGCTGAGCAGATAAAACGAGTCACTTTGGAGCTTGGTGGCAAGAATGCCAACATCATCTTCGCAGATAGCGATCTCGAGAAGGCTGCAGCTGCCGCCCCGTATGCAGTCTTCGACAACGCTGGTCAAGATTGCTGTGCACGGACTCGGATATTGGTGCAACGCTCAGCATTCGACAATTTTATGGAGCACTTTGAACGAGCGGTGAAGAATGTCCGAGTCGAAGACCCTAATCTTGAAACTTCTGAGATGGGACCTCTTATCTCAAAGAAACAGTGGGAGACGGTGCAAAGTTATCTCGATGAACCTGTTGCCTTCACCGGCTCTGCCCCCTCAGGTAAAGGTTTTTGGATGGCGCCAACCGTGCTGTTACCTAAAGATGCAAGTGCTCGTTCTTGGCGTGAAGAGGTTTTTGGACCTGTGGTCTCGGTGCTGCCATTCGACGATGAAGCAGATGCAATCGCCAAAGCTAATGACACCGAGTACGGACTCTCTGGTTCGATATGGTCGAATAACATAGCGCGAGCGCTCCGAGTTGCTCGTGCAGTGGAAGTAGGCGTGCTCTCGATCAATACCAACTCCTCGGTCCGCTTCTGGACCCCCTTTGGCGGTTTCAAACGCTCAGGGTTAGGACGAGAACTTGGACCAGATGCATTAGATGCCTTTACCGAAGTGAAGAATGTTTTCATCAACACCGCAGAGTGAGAGATCGGGAGCACAAAAAAGATGAGTAAGCGACTAGAGAATCGAGTAGCAGTAATCACTGGTGCTGGAAGCGGTATCGGGAAGGCAACAGCGATCCGGTTAGCATCAGAGGGCGCCAAAGTCGTTGTCGTAGATACCAATCCTGAGAGTGGAGCGGCGATTGCCAAAGAGGTCGGTGGTCTCTACATCAAGGCCGATGTGACTAATCAAGCCGATGTGGCGAACATGTACAAAGTTGCTTTCGATACTTACGGGAGCGTGGATATCGCCTTTAATAATGCAGGAATCTCTCCTCCTGACGATGATTCGATCCTGACCACAGGACTTGATGCTTGGCGTCGCGTTCAAGAGGTTAATCTCACCAGCGTTTATCTATGCTGTAAGGAAGTGTTGCCGTACATGCAGCGTGCGGGCAAAGGCTCGATTATTAATACCGCATCTTTTGTCGCCACGATGGGCGCTGCGACCTCTCAGATCTCATATACCGCCTCAAAGGGTGGGGTGCTTTCGATGAGTCGGGAACTGGGAGTGCAATTTGCACGGGAGGGCATCCGAGTTAATGCGCTCTCACCTGGACCAGTGAACACCCCTCTACTCCAAGAGCTCTTTGCCAAAGACAAGGAACGCGCAGCTCGGAGATTGGTACACATTCCGATGGGGCGATTTGCCGATGCCTCAGAGATTGCCGCTGCAGTCGCATTCTTGGCTAGTGATGATTCCTCGTTTATCACCGCATCGAACTTCTTGGTTGATGGTGGAATCTCAGGCGCTTATGTCACTCCGCTGTAGCAATATCGCGTAAGAAGTAATCGACTAAAGCATGCGTGCGGGTTCGGGCCTGCTCTTGCACCGCCTTGGTTTCGGCTCGTAAATTTTCAGGGTCGATGCCAACGCTCTCGACTTCAGCACATCCACCTTCCATTGCGAGCCAAAGATCCAGGATCTCGAGATTAATCTCAGGGTGAAATTGAAGGGCCAATGTCCGCCGAGCAATAAAGGCTTGTGGCCCAACCGAGGTGCGGGCGATCTCGGTTGCTTGGCTCGGTGTGTACCAACGATCCCAGTGATACTGAAACCATGGACCTGAAGGAATATTGGGTGAATCGCTCTGAATCTCAAGCCAGCCAACTTCTGCTCGTTCGGCTCGCTCGACCCGACCACCGAGAGCGCGGGCCATCAATTGTCCGCCGAAGCAGACTCCCATAATCGGGACTCCGGCATCGTGCGCTTTTCGAGCAAGTTCTAACTCAGGTAGCAACCAATTGCCAATCCGCTGGTCTTCCCAGACTCCCCATGGAGAGCCAAGAGGCACGACGATGTCGTAATCGGTGAACTCTGGCCAAGTGACCACGACATTGGGTTCGTTAAATTGTTGCTCAGGCACTACCGCGATCGTAGAAATCTCATAACCATGATCTGCAAAGCGCTCACCAAGTGGCCCAGTAGGGCTGACATGGTCATGCTCAATGAAGAGTAACCGCTTTGCCATATCGAGATTCTACATTCACAATCAGTGAGAAATAAAAAGAACCGGGCAGGTTTCCCCACCCGGTTCCTTAACTAGCGTGAAACTAGTTGGATTTTTTCAGAAGAGATTAATCTTCCTTCATTCCTTCTGCAGCTGACTTCATGCGAGCGATCTTGTAGATCGTGAGTCCGAAGACGCACTTCGCCAAGATGTCCGCAATGGTGTAGCCAGTCTGGCGCCATACGAATGCATCGGTTCCTTCGATTCCCAAGATTGGGAAGAGATAGGAGATTGGATAGACACCCCATGTGCCGATGAGAAGGAGTCGTAGGCGACCAACGGTCGCTGCTACGCCCGCTGGTTGACGCTCGAGTGATGCGCCAAGTTCGCGGAAGAGTACCCAGAGGATGTAAAGGAATGGGATTGTGGAGAGGACACCCCAGATGATCTTGGTGTTGTTGTCCATGGAGATTTCTCCTGGGTAGCCAAGACCAATCATCAACGCAGATGCGACGACGAGTCGTGAGGTTAGTGAGGAAGCAACCTCTTTAGCGAGAGCAAGAACTGCGATTGCCTCGACGAGAAGGAGTGGCACGGTGAGGATCCAGTCCACATAGCGGTAGCCTTCATTGAAGGCGTTGTTAGAACCGCGAACGGTGATGTTGAATCCATCGCCCGCTGCCTCGTGGAATGAATTGAAAATTCTCCAGTAGTGGTAACCAGCAATGAAGGTGACCATTGAGGAGAGGACAAGCG
>CAZPIJ010000078.1:0-4165 GCA_964586805.1 uncultured Bifidobacterium sp.
GCGCATGCGAATGCGATTGTCATGTATTTCCGGGGTTCAACCAGCTCTAAACGATTCAACACAGTAAAAGAGTTCTACGAGACTTTAAATCCACAAGTTGTTAGGACTGTGAAGAAGATTTTTTCCGAAATTCGCAGCAAAAATCCTGATTTGGAATTGGTGATTGCCTGGAATCAACCCATGTTGATGAAGGGAAAGGATTATGTTTTCGGCCTTTCGGTTGCTAGCAGCCACATTCTCATCGCGCCCTGGAGCACCGATGTCCTGGAGTCTTTTGGCAGTCGACTCTCGAAGTACCAGGTAAATAAGAAGACTTTTGCCGTCCCTCACGATTGGAAAGTCGATGGGCCTTTGCTGCGAGCACTGGTCAAGGCACGATTGGCCGAGGTGAAATAGCCAAGGTGGCTGAAGGCCAAATTTAGGTCTATAGTTAGGTAAGTGCGTTTTCTCAATACTTCCAACTCTAATCAGTCATTCGACTTAACATACGACGATGTTTTCATGGTGCCGAGTCGTTCGGGCATCGCTAGCCGGATGGAAGTAGATCTCACTCCAGATGATGGCACTGGCAGCACACTTCCGATAGTTGTCGCAAATATGACGGCTATCTCTGGTCGGCGAATGTCTGAGACTATTGCCCGGCGTGGCGGACTCGCAGTCATTCCTCAAGATATTCCACTTTCAATAGTCAAGGATGTCATCGAGTATGTGAAGTCTCGGCATTTGTTCTTTGATACTGCTATCACTCTCGAAAAGACCTCTACTACTGCACAAGCACTCTCTCTCATTCACAAACGGGCTCACGGGGCTGTCGTTGTAGTGGAAGATGGAAAACCGATTGGCATAGTCACAGAAGAGGATTGTGAAGGTGTTGATCGCTTTACCCAATTACAACAGGTGATGAGTAAGGATCTAGTAACACTTGATGAATCGATCCAACCTCGTGAAGCATTTGATTTTTTGACCGAGAACCGCAGGAGACTCGCTCCAGTTGTTGCAAAGAGTGGTCACCTCGTTGGAATTCTCACTCGAGTGGGAGCTCTTCGGGCGACTCTTTATGCGCCTGCTCTCGACGAGAACGGGAAGCTACGGATTGCGACCGCAGTCGGAATCAATAATGATGTCGCAGATCGCGCGGCAAAGCTGGTTGAAATGGGCTCAGATTGCCTTGTAGTCGATACCGCACATGGACATCAAGAGAAGATGATCGAAGCTTTGAAGGTGATCCGCGCGACTAATCCAACCGTCCCTGTTGTTGCGGGTAATGTCGTGACTGCCGAGGGTGTTCAAGAGCTCATCGAAGCAGGTGCAGATATCGTCAAAGTGGGCGTAGGTCCCGGGGCGATGTGCACGACGAGAATGCAAACAGGTGTCGGACGGCCGCAATTCTCTGCGGTTCTTGAGTGTGCAGCTGAGGCAAAGAAATATGGCAAGTCGATTTGGGCCGATGGTGGTGTTCGCCATCCTCGTGATGTTGCACTTGCACTTGCAGCTGGTGCTTCGCAGGTAATGATTGGTTCATGGTTTGCAGGAACTTATGAATCACCTGGTGATTTGCAGCGAGATAGCAACGGCCGACTTTTCAAGGAATCTTTTGGTATGGCTTCGGCGCGCGCAGTGCGTGCACGGACTTCCTCCGAAGATGCATTTGATCGCGCTCGTAAAGCACTTTTTGAAGAAGGCATCTCTACTTCACGGATGTATCTCGACCCTGAGCGCCCGGGTGTCGAAGATTTACTCGACAACATTATTTCGGGGCTTAGATCATCATGTACCTATGCGGGAGCCAAGAATCTACAAGAATTTGCAGAGAAGGCAGTTGTCGGAATTCAATCTGCAGCGGGCTATGCCGAAGGCCGCCCACTTCATGTCTCTTGGAAATAACTATAAAAAGCAAACGGCTTCTAAATCAGATCGAGTTTTCCACTTTTAACATCGTAGAAACCACCAGCTACCTTCAAATTACTGGGTAGCAAGGGGTATGTCTGTATTCGCGTGATATCCATTTCGAGCGCGGCTCGTTGATCGGTAACCGTTCTAATTTCCATACTCCGAGTGTCAACACCTGAGGCATCAAAGATTGCTTTGTGTATCTCTGGTTCTGTTCCAGTAGCCATTCGACAATCCGTATGCGGCATTACTAGAACTCGGTTGACGCCCAAAAGGTGAGTCGCTAGCACGAGCGTTCGAAGGACATCGTCAGTTACTCGCGCTCCGGCATTACGAAGGATCTTGGCATCGCCAGGTTTCATGCCAACGATTGCCAGGGGTGCAATCCGTGAATCCATACATGTGACAATCGCTAGGCCCTTAGCTGCCCGGCCACTTTGGCCCTCAGGCACGAAGCTTGCGACGAACTCTCGGTTTGCCGATTCGAGATCGGAGAAGTCGGCGGCCACAGGCAGAGCCTAGTAATGGCTGGGTTTACCGCCAAGTAACCCTTTTCATCTTGAAAGAGCGGGCGTAATCTTCCCGCTGGTCCTGGACGCGCTGGAGTAGTTATGAATCAAGCGAAGCGAGCAATCCTCGAACTTCTAGAAGCAGCAGAGATTCCGTTAAATGGTGATCAGCCATGGAGTCTGCATGTGAAGGATGAACGCCTCTGGCAGAGAGTAATGAGCCAGAAGCAGCTTGGCTTGGGTGAGGCTTACATGGATGGTTGGTGGGAGTGTGCTGCCATCGACGAGATGCTCACCAGATTACTAGCTGTCGATCTCAAGAAAGTTCTTAAGCCTAATGTGGCTCTAGTGCTTGCCTTTCTCCGCTCATCTTTTGTAAACCGCCAGCGATTTGGTCAAGCGGCTCGCAATGCTAAGTTCCACTACAACATTGGGAATGATCTTTACCAACGAATGCTTGGCAAAGAAATGGTGTACAGCTGCGCTTATTGGGAGAATGCCAATAATTTGGATGAGGCGCAGGCAAATAAACTCGATCTTATCTGCAGAAAATTGCATCTAGAGCCGGGCATGAAAGTCTTAGATATTGGCAGTGGTTGGGGTGGCTTTTTGCGCCATGCAGTTAAGAATTACGGCGTCCATGGAGTTGGCATTTCGCCAGCAGATCAACAGAACTTACTTGCCAAGCAACTCTCTACTGGCCTTGATATCGATTTCCAGCAGAAAGATTATCGAGAGATGAGTGGGAAATTCGATCGCGTCGTCTCAGTTGGAATGATGGAGCATGTCGGTCCGAAGAACTTGAAATCGTTTTTCAAAAAGTGCAGTGATTTATTGACTCCCGATGGAGTGATGCTGCATCACACTATCGGCTCGACTTTTTCTAAGAATGTGACAGACCCATTCTTTGATAAATACATCTTCCCCGGTGGGGTACTTCCTTCCCTCGCCCAAATCTCCCGCGCAGTTGAGAAGGAACTGATAATTGAAGATGTCCATAACTTTGGACCGAACTACGATCCAACGCTTATGGCCTGGAAATCAAATATCTCGGCCCGCTGGCACGAGATTCCACAATATGATCGACGATTCCAGCGGATGTGGGAGTACTACCTCCTTGCCAGCGCGGCGGGCTTCCGAGCTCGCCGACTTCAACTCTTTCAGGTGGTTTTGCGGAAAGAGGGCCAACTAAGCGAGTATCGCTCGGTCCGATAGTAGGGATTTCCATAGAAATTCAGAGGCAAACTTCCGTTTTGAGGTGACTCATGACGATAATTGACCATGCTCAAGCGCCTCATTCGAACCCTCTCCGCACTCGTACTGCTCGCTCCATTGATGGTGGTCGTAACGAACCCTGCGCAGGCGGCGGTTGATCCAGACTCTTATGTAGTCATGCAATTTCGTGACGATAAGGATGCAATCACGGGACCGGCTCTCTATAAGTATGTTGGCGCTAAGGCAACAGCGTGTGGAGAAGAGTACGAAGATTTATGGGATGACCCTGCATGTGTTCCTGCCACAAGCACTCTCCAGGTTTACAACTACCTGCCATTATGCGCAAATGAAAAGACTTTAAATTGTATCGATGCAGTGACTTGGATTAAATCAGATGGCACCGAGGTGAAGGGCACATTCAAGGAGAACCGCGGAACCGTCGACCCAGATTTCTCATTTACTCGTAGAGAAGAATTCAATGTTGGCGAATCAATCACACCTCAGATTTTCACATTCCCTGGTCTTTCACACTCTAAAGGCAATCTCTATGC
>CAZPIJ010000078.1:4265-6573 GCA_964586805.1 uncultured Bifidobacterium sp.
ATCGCCGCCGGTATCAAGGATTTGAATTCGTTCACCTGGGAAAAGATCAGTTCTCTAGGTGGAGAGTTAATTAGCGTCTATGGGCCAAATGTATTTAACACTTTCAATCAGTTGGTTGCTATCGATCGCGAGGCGGGCGGCAAACCTGCAGGGGTGGGTAAGGAATTCGATGTTGCAGATCGATTAGCTCAAGTCTGGCGCGTGGTTTTGGATCCGACAAATACGCCGACAGGAGTCAGCGGTTGCGCAACTTCAGATTTCCAAGGTTTTGTCAGCTCGAATGCAATGACTTATGGAACTGCGCTACCGAAATACGATGGTTCGACGATGAGTTACGATGTTGCTTCGCCGCACTACAACCCTGGTGGAAAAGATTACGATGCCGATGCATTTAAGGGTCGTTACGACTTGTTGCTCACGGAAGCCTACGCAAAGTGTGTATGGAACCTTAAAGAAGGTATTCCTACTGTCTCAGTAGTGGTGCAAAAGACCGACGGGACTGAGGATAAGAGCGTCAAGGTCGAGGGTGGACTTAATGCGACTACCGGTCTGTACGAATTCAGTGCAATAGGTTTCACTTTCAGTAGCCCAAAGATCAAGATCAAACTTGCAGCGCCACCAACTAAAGATGGAACGCCAACCGTCACGCAAGCAGCCCCTGCTGCGAAGCCGAAAGCTACGCTTAAATCCATTACTTGTGTGAAGGGCAAGACGACAAAGAAGGTAACTGGGCCAAATCCAAAGTGTCCGGCAGGATTTAAGAAGAAGTAGCGGGTAAACCATCAGTTATGCCACGAGTGAAATCGATGGCATCCAGATTCTCGCCCGGTCTTAAATCAAAAGGCAGTCGGCGAGAAACTTTCTCTTCATACCTCAACGCATCTGTAGTGGCTCCTGCAAGCCGCAAGTAGAAGTCACTTTCAATTGTGCACCCATCAATATTTAGGGGAAGTAAATTTGAATTTTTTGGTAGTGCTTGGGAAGTTGTTACCATCTTGTACATAGCAGTTCCTTCGTCAACCTCATCAAACATCGCAATAAAGATCTGTTTGGCTCCCGCGTTTATAACATTTGCTACTTGTTGCCAGTAGAAAGACCCACAAAATCGTGGAATTTCGTTGGAGTTCGCTGTCACCCCGTTGATTTTTTGAAGATTCTTCCAGGAAAAACCTGGCCAAATTACAGGCAAATAAAGGATGCCCAACTTCGAAGTTTCTTCTATATCTTCAATAACGACATCTCGAAGGTATTGCTGAGCACTCTCGGGATTAGCAGAAATAAATCGACCCACCGCCCACGGATTGATAATGTCGAAAGATCGGTATGTCGCCGCCCATTCTTCTCCGGGACTGCCATCTCCAGTGCCTGTTCGCCAATAGGAGCCAACCCCACCCATCACAGTTGCCTTATATTTAGCCTTTGGTGGGTTATGAAAAAATTTAATCAACTCGCGGATATCTTTTGGTTGTAACTGACCCATTTTAGGGAAACCTACTCCCCATAAACCGACTACAGGCAGCCCGTTCTCATGGACATATGCAGTTGAGGTGGTTGTACCCTCATCGACCCGAGCCATCCAATCTTTCTTCACGCGATCAATGATTGTTTTGGGTTTGGCGTCGCCTAGATCGTAGGCAAAATAAAAAGTTCGTCCGTATTTTTCTGCCGCTCTCTTTACATTTTTGAGGATTGTGAGGTCATGAGCATAGATATTCGGAATTTCCATACGCTCCACGAATCTTTGAAATGCCGCACCATCGATGTTGTATTGCTGCATCCAAGCAAAATGTAGATTGATAACTAAGGGGTTGTAACCAGAGTAAGCATTAATTACCTGGCCATCGAGAGTTTTCATCTTTGTGGGACAGAGACTGTACTTACTGTATTCAGAAATTTCTGGCCACAGATCAACATAGAGATTATTGATTGTGGGTTCCTTATCGTAATTGAACCAATGTACCCATGTGGGGCCGGTGTCGTCAGTGTTACATGCGAACCAACCTTGGTAGCCTGCGAGGACTTTTCCTTGAATAGTTTCGGATGAGACTATATCTCCATTTGAATCAGGAGATAAGTCCTTTTTTGATAGCTGTTTCCAAGCTAATTTGTTATTGATATTGGTGCAGCGAAATGTCCCATCCTTGGATAAATATATTTTGCCTACATGATTACATCGTTCTGGTATAGAAATTCGCGCTCTAGCACCTTGCGGTAGTAGAGATAAGAGCACAACTGAGATAAGAAGCGCTGTGAGTTTCTTGCTCACAACAGAATATTTCCTGTGACTTTACTACGCTGCAAATGTAAC
>CAZPIJ010000079.1:0-6541 GCA_964586805.1 uncultured Bifidobacterium sp.
TCGCGCAGCTCGAGCTGCTGCAACGGTGAAGGTGACAAAGCCTTCATTGGTGGTCAAAACCCAAGTACGAAAATTGATTTCAGCGAAATCCTTGAGCCAGATTGTCATCACCAGCAAGGCGCCGGCACGAAAGTTGACCCTCACTAACGCATAATTTTCCGCTTGTACTCTAGGCTGAGGTCATGAGTGAGAAACCAAAGATGTTCGTAAAGCCCAATGGATCAATCCGCGTCACCGGTGAGGTGGATTTCGTCGACAGCGAAGGAAATGTCATCCGAACCGAGACGACATTTTCGCTCTGTCGATGTGGCCATTCGAAAGATAAACCGTTCTGTGACGGCTCACATCGCGAGGCTGGGTTCGAAGCTCCTAGTATGTAACGGAGTGCACTCTCGGTTAGCGATCGGATTTACTTTCAAGGAGTCGGTCGGTCTGATCTTCAATCTCGACAGCAACTCGCTTGATGGAGACTGCATACTCTTTGGAGTGATGACCACAGAAGAGCAATTCTCCGGTAGCTAACTTGACTCGAACATAGGCCTGGGCGCCACATCGATCGCATCGATCGGATGCGCTCAATGGGCTCTGCGCTAGCGTGCTGATACCTGCCATTGCTCTCTCCTGCCCTTCTGGTCTCTCCTGCTAGTAGAACATAGAACCACACCCGAGATATTCCCCGCAGGAAATTCGGTAACAAACTCCTGCGAATTTCGCCATAAAATCTTCTGATATTTCACGCGCTAGTTGGCCCTCAGATGCCAATCAATTGCAGCGCCCACCAGTACCCTTGAGCATCATGAGCCCCGCCACAGCCAAGAAGGCGCCAAAGGCCCCCAGAGCCTCTAAAAAGGGCTCCCGCGAGGGCGCTGACGAGTACACAGCCAAGAATCTTGCTGTCCTTGAGGGGCTCGATGCGGTCCGCAAGCGCCCTGGTATGTACATCGGGTCAACGGATTCCAGGGGCTTGATGCACTGCCTCTGGGAGATTATCGATAATGCCGTCGACGAGGCGCTGGCCGGACATTGCCATGAGGTAATCGTGAACCTTGGGCCCGATGGTTCGGTTGAGGTCAAAGATGATGGCCGCGGCATCCCAGTAGATGTTGAGTCGAAGACTGGTCTGACCGGTGTCGAACTGGTGATGACCAAGCTCCATGCTGGCGGAAAGTTCGGCGGCGGCTCGTATGCAGCATCTGGCGGTCTGCATGGCGTGGGCGCTTCTGTAGTTAATGCGCTCTCGATTCGGATGGATGTCGCCGTTGCGCGCGATGGTGCGCTGCACACAATCTCTTTTCAGCGAGGCGTACCCGGCACTTTTGATAAAGCAACGCCTGAATCGAAATTTAGTAAATCTAGTGGTAACAAGAATCTAAAAAAGGGCGGCAAGGTTGGCAAGAAAGCCACGGGCACAACTATTAAGTATTGGGCCGACCCGCAGATCTTCCTCCGTGAAGCGGATTACGATATCGACGAAATTCACGCTCGTGCGCGCCAGACAGCATTCCTGGTTCCGGGTTTGACCATCACGGTCAATGACAATCGCACGCTGGTTGCAACGAGTGAGAAATTCCATTTCACCGGCGGGATCTCGGAGTATTGCACCTTTCTGCAACCAGACAATGCCATCTGTGATGTCATCCGATTAAAGGGCAGTGGTCACTATCAAGAGACAGTTCCGGTCCTTGATGATCAAGGCCACTTAGTGCCAACTGATGTCGAGCGAGATATGGAGGTGGATATCGCCCTGCGCTGGGGTGATGGTTATGACGCCACGGTCCGCTCCTTCGTCAACATCATTTCTACCGGGAAAGGTGGCACGCATGTCACCGGTTTCGAGCGCGGTATCACCAAAGTAGTCAGCGACACCTTGAAATCTTCGCGAATCACCAAGGCAAGTGACCCTGACATCATTAAGGACGATGTGATGGAGGGTTTGACTGCGGTAGTGACCGTGCGCATGTCCGAACCACAATTCGAAGGACAGACCAAAGAGGTTCTGGGCACCGCTGCGGCGACCAAGATCGTGCACTCCGTAGTCAATTCCGAATTGACGCGCTACTTCAATGCCCGCGGTTCGAAGACCCAATCTCGTCTGGTGCTCGAGAAGATCGCTGGAGCGGCAAAGACTCGCGTCTCGGTCCGTGCACACAAGGACATCCAGCGTCGAAAGAATGCACTCGAATCTTCCTCGCTTCCTGCCAAACTATCGGATTGTCGATCGGATGATCTCGAACATACCGAACTCTTTATCGTCGAAGGTGATTCAGCTCTTGGTACGGCAAAGTCTGCTCGGAACTCCGAATATCAAGCGCTCCTTCCTATCCGGGGCAAGATCCTTAATGTTCAGAAAGCCTCGCTCTCGGCGATGTTGGATAACTCCGAGTGCGCCTCGATTATTCAAGTAATCGGTGCCGGATCGGGTCGCTCCTTTAACTTAGAAGAGGCGCGATATGGCCGGATTATCTTGATGTCAGATGCCGATGTCGATGGTGCGCATATTCGCTGCCTGATTCTGACATTGCTCTTCAAATATATGCGACCACTTATTGATGAGGGGCGCGTCTTTGCTGCGGTACCACCGCTCCATCGAATCGAAATCTCTGGTGCGAAAAAGGGCGAATTCCACTACACCTATTCAGATGATGAAATGAAGAAATATCTCGCATCGCTAACAAAAGCAGGAAAAAATTGGCGAGAACCAATCCAGCGCTACAAAGGTCTTGGCGAGATGGATGCCGAGCAACTTCGCGAGACGACCATGGATCCGCAGCAACGAACCCTTCGCCGAATCACTATCAAAGATGGCGCGCAAGCCGAGAAGATATTTGAGCTACTCATGGGCAATGAGGTTGGACCAAGAAGAGATTTCATCGGTACCAACCAAATCGACCTCGAACGCATCGATCTCTGAGATCTAAGCGGGCCAGTTGAGATGAGTTTGATAGAGCCGCACGCCGTCCAAAGCAGCACTCTTAAGAAACTTGCTATTGCGCAGAGTTTTTCGGGCTTAGGAGTCACTGGAACTTTTGCAGCTGGCTCGCTTCTTGTCGTGCAGATAACTGATTCAGAGGCGCTGGCTGGATTGGTGCAAACCTCCACGGTTGTTGGCGCTGCGCTGCTTGCGCTTCCGCTTGCTCGGTGGACTGATCGCGGCGGTCGTAGACGCTCCCTGGGTTTTGGTTATTTTCTTGGGGCGTTCGGAGCAACATTTGCATTCTTCGGGGGAGTGCACCGGATTTTTCCGCTAATTCTGATTGGCGCAGCGATGATCGGCGGCGCATCTGCAGCGGGTTATCAAGCACGATTTGCAGCTGTTGATCTCTCTAACGATTCTCATCGCGCTCGTGATTTATCGATGGTGGTCTGGGCATCAACCATCGGATCAGTGCTCGGACCAAACTTGATGGATCCAGCGGGTCAGATTGCTCGTTCGGTAGGGCTACCTAAGCTTGTAGGGCCATACATCGTTGCCATCATCATGCTGACGCTTGCTGCGACTCTCATCTCGATTTTTCTCCGCCCCGATCCGTTCCTACTCGCTCGTCAAGAGCGGGGCGAGGTGTACAAGCCTGAGAAACGAGCTTTTAGGAGAGCATTCCAAGCCGTTCGGGGTATTCCACGAGCATGGTTAGCGCTACAGGCAATCGTCATTGGCCATGTTGCGATGGTTACCATCATGGTGATGACGCCAGTGCATATGGCTCATGTCGATGTCTCGCTCCGACTGATTGGTTTGGTCATTAGCGTCCATGTCCTTGGCATGTATGCGCTCTCGCCGATAGTTGGGCGGGTGGTCGATCTGATTGGCCGAGTGCAGACAATCATCGCGGGAGTGCTGATCTTGTTGGCCAGCGCGATCATCTCTGGATTGGCATATGCCGATGCGGTGGTGCAATTAGGAATCGGCCTTTTCTTACTTGGGCTTGGCTGGTCGTGCACGCTGATCGCTGGGTCAACGCTCCTTGCAGAATCACTTCCCGACGAGATCAAGGCTTCGGGTCAAGGGCTCTCGGATTTGTGTATGAATACTGGTGGGGCAGTGGGCGGTGCCTTGGCAGGTCTTGTCATCGCGCTGTCGAGTTACGGGTGGCTCTGCGCAGTGATGATTATCCCCGTGCTCTATCTAGGCATTAGGGCTCTCCGCGTACGAGCCGAAGAACCTTAAATTCAGCCGCTATTCTATTTGGGTGAATTCAGACTCAGTATTTACTGTGCTTTTTGCGGTATCTATATTTGCGGTCCCTTATTTGGCCCACATAAAGGGACGCAGATGGTTGCTTTGGTTATTGCCCACCTTTTTTCTTGGGCCTTTGATGTTGATCTGCATAATCTTGATGAAAAAGAGGGAGGGAGGGCGAGATTTTGGGGAGGTTTACCAAGGAGGTGGGTTGAGCGAGAATTTGAACTTCGACTACAAAGCTCCAGTGGCTCAGTCTGCAGCAAATCCTGATGCTGGGTATGTGTATGTTATTTCTAATCCTTCGCTGCCGGCCAACCTTATAAAAATTGGATTTACGGAACGAGATCCTTCAGAAAGGCTCAAGGAGTTGGACCAAGCAGGTCTTCCAACAGAATACATTGAGCACTACAGAATTTATACTCAGGATGCTCGAAAGCTGGAGAAAAGGCTTCACCAGCACTTTGCCGATCAGCGATTTCGAAAAGATAAAGAGTTTTTTACAGTCACCCCACATCAAGTGTACGAAGTTCTTCAATCGTGGGGTGTGAAATCACTTGAGCTTTAGGGGAGTCAATCATGTCCTAGCTTGCAGCTTAGTTGCTATCTGCATCCAAATCACCCCTCAGCACAATGTTGTGGCGTCAGAACGAAAGATTCCTGCTGATTACATGAAATGGAAATCAGGCTCCCAATTTGGTTATAAATGGATTGGCAAAAAACCCCGAAATTCCTTTTACCAAGGTAGATGGCAGGGCATAACTTCAACCATATCCGTGGTGTATGCGAAGGGGTTCAATTGCTCTCCTGAGTTACCTGATGGGACAACTAACAGCGTTGAAGTAGAAATTGAATTGCTAAGGAATTCAAAGCGAGAATACCTTGGCAGGGGGTACGCCAATACTCTCTCAAATTCAGGACCTTTTAGAATTGTCATCACTTATCTTGGAGCACCAAAAGGATATGGTCCGAGTGTTCACGAAGTCAGAATAAAATCAATTGCTTGCAGGATGTAGCGAGTACATTCATTAGTTAGGTAATTTAGTACTACTACTTGAACAAGAAAGTTCGCCGTGGTGTAGCGAACTTCTTTCCCTCTTCCTTCAACTCTAATGAGACTTGCGCGCGAATCGAAGTATCATCCTTGAGCAGGGCATTGAGCGATGCGATAGTCTTCTTCAGCTCCTTCTCTTCGTTATCGAGTTCTAGTTTCGAGAACTTAGTCAGACGGCGAAGCGGCATTTCAAGAATGTAGTTAGCTTGTTCTTCAGAGAGTTTGAAGGTGCTCATCAATCCTTTTCGAGCAGCCTGCGTATCTTCGCTAGCTCGGATGAGCTTGATTACTTTGTCGATATCGATGATTGCCTTGATCAAACCTTCCACGATGTGCAATCGCTCTTTGGCTCGCTCTCGGCGGAACTTGGAACGACGAGTGACCACCGAGATTCGGTGATCGATGTAGACCTGAAGGAGTTCTTTCAGCGACATTGTCTTTGGTTGACCATTCACGAGCGCAACTGCGTTGATAGAGAAGGATTCCTCCATGGGGGTCAGGCGGTAAAGGTTGGCAAGAATCTCTTCGGGGTCGTAACCACTCTTCGCCTCGACGATTATTCGGGTGCCATTTTTGCCATCCGAAAGGTCGATGATGTCGGAGATGCCTTGGATCTTCTTCGCTTTAACCAGATCGGCGATTTTTTCGACAACTTTCTCGGGCCCGACATTGAACGGCAACTCGGTGATGACAATGCCCTGTTTTCGTGCCGAGACTTTATCGACGAAGGCGGTCGCTTGGACTTTGAAGGCACCTTTGCCGGTTTCATATGCCTCGAGAATGCCATCGGTATCAACGATCTTGCCCCCAGTGGGGAAATCTGGGCCAGGCAAATGTTTCATCAGTGATTTCAAGGTTGCGTTCGGGTTATCAATCAGGTGGCAGGTTGCGGCGACGACTTCGCCTACATTATGCGGAGCCATATTCGTTGCCATGCCGACTGCGATGCCTGTGGCACCGTTTATTAATAGGTTAGGTAATGCCGCGGGCAGTACTCGTGGCTCTTTCATCTGCCCGTCGTAATTCGATGCGAAGTCGACGGTGTCCTCGTCACTCTCCTCGACCATGGTCAGCGCAGCCGGTGCCAGCCGCGCCTCGGTGTAGCGCATCGCAGCGGGCCCTGCATCGAGGGAGCCAAAGTTGCCGTGGCCATCGACAAGTGTTAATCGCATCGAGAAGTGCTGTGCCATGCGTACTAATGCATCGTAAATAGCACCATCACCATGGGGATGAAGTTTTCCCATTACCTCGCCGACTACGCGGGCGCTCTTTACATGGCCCTTGTCGGGTCGGAGCCCCATCTCTGACAT
>CAZPIJ010000080.1:0-4969 GCA_964586805.1 uncultured Bifidobacterium sp.
AATAACGATTCGAGCATGTATCCCTCTCAACTATTTTGGTTACGGGGGTGTTTACGACCCCGCCACGAAATGACGGCTCGCGAGTGACCGAGGGAAGGGCTCCAAACTACCTAAGAGCTCAGGGAATTTTCAGTTACTGAGCAGTATTTTCGGTGAAAAGTCCGACCACCGTGAGCCATAGCGCCACTGCGCCCCCGATGCCTAGGGCGAATAGGAGGGTCCCGACGCCCACTCGACCCCCTAATAGCCATCCCAAGGCGAGGACCACAGACTCGATTCCCGCCCGCACCCGGGCCACTGAGAAGCCAGATGCGTAGTGGATAGCAGTCATGAGGCCATCCCGGGGCCCTGCTCCTAACCCACAGGTGAGGTATAGGGCTGATCCAGCACCTACGAGAGCGATTCCGATGATGACCAGGAGCGCCCGAACCACCAGCGCCTCGGGAGCAGGCACCCACGCAACTGTGAGATCAATAGCTAAGGCGATCACGAGAATGTTGGCAAGAGTGCCAATCCCAGGGCGTTGCTTAAACGGAATCCAGAACAAAAGGACGGCAGCCGACACGATGAAAGTCGCCCAACCGATGGAGATGCCCAGCTGGCGGCTTAGCCCCTGCGAAAGCACGCTCCATGGCGCATTTCCCAAATGGCTAACGATGAGTAATCCATCACCAATTCCGAAAAGCGTCAAACCGACGACCAAAATACTCATGCGAAGCGGTGAGAGTGACCACTGGTGTGGCGCGCGCCAGTTGGTAATTGGAATGGAATGAGAGAAGAACCTCCGCATTTATATGAGAGTAGTCGCGTACGCTGTAATAGTGAAATCCCTCGAACTTTCGTATTTTCAATCTATTGTGACTGGCATTCTGCAGGGTTTCTCAGAGCTCTTCCCGATTTCAAGTTTGGGTCATTCAGTATTGGTACCAGCCTGGATTGGCGGTAGTTGGGAGCGCTTTCTTAGCAACGAAACTTCGGGTGAATCTCCCTACCTTTTGATGATTATTGCTCTCCATGTGGCCAGCTCTCTCACGCTAATTTGGTTCTTCCGAGAACGATGGATTGTGTTGATCAAGGCCTTCTTTACTAGTTTGACCAAGCGAAGCGGGTTTAATCCATCTGAGCGATTGATTTGGAAAATTCTGCTCGCCACCATTCCAGTGGGGGTACTTGGCATACTTTTCCAAGATCAAGTTGGTGAATTGTTTAGCGATCCATTTGCAGTGGGAGCCTTTCTCTTTCTCAATGGAGGACTCTTGGTAGGGATAGAGATTTTCAAGAAATATCGAATCAAGAGAGAACTCCCAGATTCAGAGGAGATTGGCAATGGCCAAGCGCTACTTATCGGAGTCGCGCAATCGGCGGCGCTATTTCCCGGGATTAGTCGTTTTGGTATCACCATGTCAGCTGGATTAGCCCGTGGCCTCTCGCATTCGGCCGCTTCCGATTTCGCGTTCCTGATAGCCACCCCAGTTATCTTTGGTGCGGGCCTACTCAAGTTACCCAAACTTTTTGATCCGGAAATTTCCCACATAATCGGGCCAGTGATTGTTGGTGCGATTGTCTCGGCAATATGTACCTATATTTCTATCGCATTCCTTGTGAAGTGGTTCAAAACTCACACCCTCTACCCATTTGCAATCTATTGCTTGATTGTGGGCGCTCTCTCTTTCTGGCGGTTCGCGTGATCGGAACGATTGTCAATGTCATCACGATTCTCATTGGAACGCTGATAGGTGTTGCTGTTGGCTCAAAGATTCCACATCGCACTCGAACGCTCATCACAGATGCGCTTGGTTTGGTTACTTTCATATCAGGCGCAAGCGCCTGCGCAGCTCTCTGGAATTCCAGCTATATAAATGCTGTTGGTGGCGGAAAACCTATCCTTGTAACTTTGGGAGCGCTCCTGATTGGTGGATTAATCGGTTCGCTTCTTCGAATCGAAGATCGCCTTGATATGGCAGGTTCTCGTCTGCAGAAGAGATTTGCAAAAGAGAACGATTCAAATTTCGTCACTGGTTTTGTCACTGCATCGTTAATTTTCGTCATAGGTCCAATGGCGATTTTAGGAAGTATCAGCGATGGCCTTGGCAATGGAAATGAGCTGCTCATTCTCAAAAGCATTATGGATGGTTTCGCAGCTATCGCTTTTGCCGCTGCACTTGGTTGGGGCGTTGCTGCCTCGGCGTTAAGCGTGCTTATTTACCAAGGGGCATGGAGCGCAGTAGGTGCCTTCTTAGGAAGCACGCTCCAGGAGTACCAGATAGATGCCATCACTGGTGTCGGCGGATTACTTCTGATTGGAATAGGCATGAAGTTGCTTAACCTCAAGACCATCGCGATTGGCGACATGTTGCCGGCGTTACTCATCGCGCCAATCCTTGCGACAGGAGTGGCAGCGCTAACTTAGAACTTGGTGGTATCGATAACGAATCGGTACTTCACATCGCTGGCAACTGTTCGCTCCCAAGCCTTGTTGATGTAAGAAGGTTCGATAACTTCAACATCGCTTGTTATCTGCTTTTCGCCACAGAAGTTGAGCATCTCTTGCAGCTCTGGAATACCGCCAATCATTGATCCAGCTAATCGACGTCGTTTGTTTAAAAGCACGCCAGCAGGAACCTGATAGGGCTTTCCTGGTAAACCAATCAAAACCAGGGTGCCATTAAGGCGAAGGAGTGAGAGGTAAAGCTCAAGATTGACATCCACTGAAACGGTATTCAGGATCAAGTCGAAACTGTTCCCATTTTTCTTGAAATAATCTTCAGAAGGATTGGCGACAAATTCATCAGCGCCCATGGCTAACGCGTCCGGTTTTTTCCGATCGGAATGCGAGAAGACTGTGACGTGCGCCCCCATAGCGTGTGCGAATTTAACGCCCATGTGTCCCAAGCCGCCTAAACCGATGATTCCTACTCGTTTGCCGGGGCCGGCTTCCCAATGGCGAAGCGGTGAGTACAGCGTGATACCCGCACACATAAGAGGAGCTACCCCTTGGATATCAAGGGATTCAGGAACGGTTACCACATAATTCTCATCAACGACGATGAGATTTGAATATCCACCAAAAGCAACTGATTTTCCATCACGTTCCATAGTGTTGTAAGTGCCGGTCATCCCTTCAGAGCAATACTGTTGAAGTCCGGCCAAGCAGTTCTCGCACTTACGACACGAATCGATGAAAACGCCAACACCAACTAGTTGGCCGGGCGAGAATTTAGAGACAGATGCGCCAACTGAAGTTACGCGACCGACAATCTCATGACCTGGCACCATGGGAAAGAGCGCCTGACCCCACTCTTCACGCCCCTGGTGAATATCTGAATGACAGATTCCTGCATGGGTAATGGAAATCTCAACATCTCCAGGGCGGAGCGCTCGACGATCAAATTCAAAGGGGACTAGCTCTGCCTTGGGGGTCAGAACTGCATAACCTCGTGCCTTAGCCATCGCTACCTCCAGTTAATTGCGGAATTGAATTTCAAAGTCAGATGCGGAGTTTATCGGCAAAGAATCGTGAGAGCATCCTCTCTATGATTTCCACCGCGAGCCTGGAGCTTCGAGCTGGGGCGCGGCTACTCCTCTCCGATGTCAGCATCCGGATCAATCATGGGGATCGAATTGGCCTCGTCGGGCGGAACGGTTCCGGCAAGTCAACTCTGGCAAAGGTTCTCGCCGGAGAGAACCTTCCGGCTGGGGGACAGGTGAATCGGACTGGAACTATCGGTTATCTGCCGCAAGATCCAAGGACTGGTGATGAAGAGAACACAGTGATTAATCGAATTCTCTCCGTGCGAGGACTTGATGCTATCTCTGACCGAATGCGTGTGCTTGAAGAGCGGATGACAAGCACCGAAGGGGAAGAGCTAGAGAAAGTGTTAGATCGGTACGCGCGCGCTGAGGAAGAGTTTCAAAGCGCGGGTGGCTACAGCGCCACCGCTGAGGCAGAAGCGATAGCCACCAACCTTGGTTTACCTGAGAAGATATTTTTGCAGCTTCTCAATGAGCTCTCTGGAGGACAGCGACGACGAGTGGAACTCGCTCGAATCCTGTTTAGCAACGCAGAAACGCTATTACTCGATGAACCAACAAACCACCTTGATGCCGATTCGATCATCTGGCTTCGAGAGTTTCTTTCTAAATACTCTGGAGGTCTTGTCATCATTAGCCACGACGTCAACCTCATTGAAACAGTCGTCAATCGCATCTTTTATCTCGATGCCAATCGCAACGTTATCGATGTGTACAACATGGGTTGGCGAAAATACCTTCTTGCTCGTGAACAGGATGAGCATCGAAGAAAGAAAGAACGTGCTATTGCGGAAAAACGCGCTGAGATTCTCCAGAAGCAAGGAGAGAAAATGCGTGCCAAAGCAAGTAAGGCAAAAGCTGCTCAAGTGATGTTTAAACGCGCGGAAAAATTGATGTCATCAACAGAGGGCGAGCGAGTCAAGGATAAAGTAGCGAAATTACGTTTTCCGACCCCGTCGCCTTGTGGTAAGACGCCACTTACTGCACAGGAGCTGAGTAAGTCGTATGGATCAACCGAAGTATTCACCGATGTCGATCTTGCGATAGATAAGGGTTCTCGCGTAGTCATTCTTGGGTTAAATGGCGCCGGAAAAACCACGTTGCTTCGAATGCTCGCAGGAGAACTCGAACCTGATACCGGACAAGTAGACCCTGGCCATGGCCTACAACTTGGTTATTACGCGCAAGAGCATGAATCACTTGATTATGAAGCGACTGTTCTGGCCAACATGCTTAAGGCTCGTGCTGACATCTCTGAAGGTGAAGCCCGAAATGTTTTGGGTACATTCCTCTTTAGCGGGGATGATGTTTTTAAACCAGTTAAGGTTCTAAGTGGTGGGGAACGCACTCGATTGGCCCTTGCTCAACTGGTGGTCAGCGCAGCGAATGTGCTGCTCTTGGATGAACCAACGAACAACTTGGACCCGGCGTCAAGAGA
>CAZPIJ010000080.1:5069-6479 GCA_964586805.1 uncultured Bifidobacterium sp.
GCACTTCCCAAGCAGTTAGCTTCCGTGAGAGATAGAAGTTCAATTGCTGCGCATAGCGTCCCACCAGTTGCTAAAACGTCATCGACGATGAGCACTTTGTCCGCAGGACCTAACGCATCTCGGTGGATTTCTATGGAATCACTCCCGTACTCCAGTTGATAGGAGACTGAGTAGGTTGCTCGGGGAAGTTTCTGCGGTTTGCGCAACAAAATACAGCCTCGCCCTAAACGCGCCGCCATCGCCGAGGCGAAAATAAAACCCCGGGCTTCTAGCCCGGCAAAATGGGTAGCTTCAGGCGCGATTGCTCCTAAAGAGTCAACGACAATCTGCAACGCTTGAGCATCGGCAATCATCGGAGTGAGATCGCGAAAGAGAATTCCGGGGGAGGGGTAATCCGGGACATCGCGGATTAATGATTGCGCTCGGATCAATTCATTCTCTTGCTCGATAGTCATAGTTCTTTCCCTTGAACGTCCTCGTCATTTCTGGTCTGGCTCCGAACCCGATTCCAGATTTTGCGCCATGTTGCTAGTGAGAAGAGCAACCCCCAAAGTCCAAATCCGCGCGCAACACTTCCTATTTCACTCAGGAGAAGAAATAGTCCAAGGGTCGCGCTAACTATGGAGATTGGTAGCGCAAAGAGCGCAACTATCCGTCGCGGAAATCTCCAAACGACGAGGAAAGTAATGGGAGAGGCGATGAGTGGGAAGAAGAGAATAAGAGCAACGGTCCGCGCTAAATCTTCCATGGATCGAGTCCAATCTTCCCTGAATGGGTTCGCGATTCGATTAATTCATGAGCCGACCGCGCATCTGCTAAGGAGAAAATTTGCGCATCGGGATACCTTAAAGATCCTTGCGCCCGAAGGGTTAATAGTTCGGCAAGCCTTCGCTCTCGCTCTTGGCTCGTTGCTGTGTAGGCGGAGAGCGTGGGTCTTCGGATAGCAAGCGATTTGGGATTTAATCGCATCAGATCAAATGGTGGCACGGGACCGCTGGCGCCACCGTAAAGCACGAACATTCCAGTTGTGGCCAATGATTCAAGACATCGATCGAAGTAATCTTTACCTACTGAGTCGTAAACAACGGTAACGCCTTGCCCTGAAGTGCCTTCAGCGACCATCTCGGAAATTTCACTGTAGACCCCAGAGATATCTGCACCATGATTTTCTGCGATCAACGCTCGTTCTTTTGTAGATGCTGCTGCAATTACTTTCGCTCCCCGGGCCTTGAGGATTTGAATTAACAGGAGTCCAACTCCGCCTGCCGCTGCGGTGACCAAAGCGCTATCACCGCGAGCGATAGGAAAAGCTGAATCAGCAAGATAGTGAGCGGTCAGTCCCTGACAGAGCAAAGGCAGGAGCGCGGCAGGTGGAGGTGCGTGGTCAGGAATTCGGGTTAAAGCTTCTTG
>CAZPIJ010000081.1:0-6415 GCA_964586805.1 uncultured Bifidobacterium sp.
TCATTTAGTGATTTTGTTGATCTCTTTAGCTAGCGCCCATGCCCAATAGAAGAGCCCTAGTTGAAGGGGCAACCGAGCATAAGCAAAGAGCGGCGCCGGGAAATCCCGTGAACTCCACTCGATAGCCATATAGATATTGGCTGGGAAGACTGCAACGAAGAGCGCAAAAGCTGCATAGATGCCCCATAGTCGGATTGGCTTTCCGGCAAACTTCTTCTCGAGAGAGATAAAGAGCAAGGCAGCGATGATGAGCTCGGCTGCGCCACTGAGGTAGGTCCAGAGTCGCGGGTCACCAGGAAGAAAGGGCGGCACAATCGAATCAAATGGTTTGGGAAAGAGAAAATGCGTCAGCCCAGTTCCGATGAGCATAAAACCCATCCCACGACCAACTTTTTGATTAACAGATTGCCTCTGACTCATCTGACAATTATCGCACTGCTTTAGCTAGTCACCAAATTAGATTAGGCAGTTAATTCAGCGCAAATCAAGAATCAAATCCTCTACGCTCCACCACAACCAATGCATCTGGATATCACCTACATGATCTGCTGCTAATCGTGGCTTTGTGCTTTGAAGGAATTGCTTTGTTAACTCGGTGATCTCTGCGCGAGCCAATAGATACCCAATGCAGAAGTGTTTTCCTAGACCAAATCCAACATGATTGGCTCGACCATCATGCACACCTCCAGAGCGATGTTCCCGCTCTAGGACCAGATCACTCCGCTCTGGATTGAAATCTCGTGGATTGGCAAAGACCGAGTCATCGTTGTTGGCCGAGATCATCGCCACCCGCACGACATCCCCCGCCTTCATCTGCACACCATGAAGTTCGTGGTCGGCAGCGAGGGTGCGGTCTTCATAAGCAACTGGGCCATCCATCCGCATAAATTCAGTGAACGCACCATTGAGCAGTTCATCATCCTCGGCAAGGCGCGGAAGAAGTTCGGGATACTGCAAGAGGCGATACCAAAAATTAAGAAGGCCAAGTTCGGTCGTTTCCACTCCCGCAATCAGCAAGAGCGTCATAAAGGAGCAAATCTCCTCTTCAGAGAGGACAAACCCCTTGCCATCGGAGGAATTCATCAATGAAGAGAGGAGATCATCGGTGGGGTGCGCCCGTCGCTCGGCCATCAACCGGCGCACTACCTGAGCGAACTCCAGATGGCGAGCCTGACCAATGCTTTTGAACGGCTCCTCACCCGAGAGCGCCTGAATGACACCACCAGTGATATTCGAGAGGAACTGCTCATCTTGCTGCTCAAGCCCCAACATCAGCGACATCGTCTTGAGCGGGAGCGAGTGGGCAAGGGTTTCGCGGACCGAAATCTTCCCCTCACCCTTGATGCTCGTGATCAACTCGCTTGACGCGCTAACAACACTTGGCATCAATACTTCTTCAAGGCGCTTGCCCACCATCGCAGGAGCAACAATCGAGCGACGAGCATCGTGATCCTTGCCATCCATGTGAGCCAAGGTGAGGCCAAAGATGTCGGTCATCCGCGAATATGGTTGCGCGGTATAGAGCTCATGATTCTTGAAGACATCCGTGACATCTTGGTAACGACTGATGATCCATCTCTCTGATTGCTCATCCCAGAAAACTGGGTGTTCACTCCGCAGATAATCAAAGGTGGGGAAAGGGTTTAGATCGAACTCCTTGCTATGTAGATCCACTACAGGCATGGATTCCCCCAAAAACTCTCATCGAACATTGAGAATGAGTTTATCCAAGAAGCGATGAAACCATTGCACGGTGAGGGTGGGTTCATGCTCGGGTGCAATCTCTATTGCTTCGTAGCGATCAAGAAGTCGATTTGTCGCAGTAGTCATCTCCGCGCGGGCCAAGTGGTAACCGATGCAGAAATGCTTGCCCAGGCCAAATCCCACATGATGCGCGATGCCATCGCTCTTTCCTCCAGGGCGCTTCTCGAAGCCCAAATTAAGGTCCTTGCGATGAAGATCAAAAGTGCGCGGGTCTTTGAAGACGCTCTCATCGTTATTCGCGGACATCATCGCCACCCGAACAGTTTCACCCTTGGGAATCACAGTTCCATACCACTCGACATCAGAGTTAAGTTCGCGGTCTTCGTACACCACCACGCCATCTCGGCGCATGAATTCGGAAATTGCAGGTTCAATCAATGCACGATCATGGCGTATTGCTGACATCACCTCAGGATGCTTCAAAAGGATGAACCAGAGATTGGATATCGCACGATCAGAGGTCTCGCCCCCTGCAACCATCAAAAGCGAAATGAAGGAGGCAATCTCGGTACGGGAGAGTCCTTCGCCAGTCTGGGTCTTGCTCTGCGTGATCTCGGTAATGAGATCTTGGGTTGGATTCTCGATTCGTTCGGAGATCAAAGTATCGATGTTCTTCGCAAACTCCTCGTGTTTCTGGCGGCCAATACTTTTTGCTGGTTCAACACCAGCCAGCGCATCAATCACAAGCTTGGTCACTTCGTGTAGATACGCGTCGTAACTACTCTCCATCCCTAACATCCGTGCCACAATCTTGAGTGGTAATGGCGAAGTCACGCCCTTGATGACATCTATCTGTCCCTGCTTTGGCAAGACATTCAACAGCTCTGCGACTACATCTTCAATCATTGGTTGGTAGTCGTGTTCTAGCTTTTTACCAACCATAACCGGCGCGACAATTGAGCGGCGAATGTCATGGTCTTTGCCATCCATCTGCACCATAGTCGGGCCAATGACATCGGTAAATATCCGCTCATAAGGTCGAGCTGAATACACTTCATGATTACGAAAGACTGATGTGACATCGTCATACCGCGTGAGCAACCATCTTTTATCTATCTCATCATAAAAAAGAGGTTGATCATGCCGCAGCTGCTCCCACACGGGAAATGGATCACGATAGAAGGAATCTTCATGTAAGTTCTCAGAGATCACTTTAGTTGCCACAGCAGAAACTCCTCTTTTGCATCATCACGAGAGTGCACTCGTGAACATGTTGAGCAAGTCTCACATAGAGAAGCAGTACGCTTCAAGAGTCATAAAATCCCGGAAAACATTTCTGTTCCAGTGTGATTTCCAGAAAACTCTTGCAGCTATGGTGAAACGAAGAGCAGGTCTCCGCCATCGGTCGTCGCGATGATGGTTCCTTCTGCGTCGACTTCGAGATCTCGAATTCTTTCGCCGACATCGACACTGGCAACCTCACCAACGCTGGAAGTAGATGAGAGTTCGATAAAGATCAAAGCATTCTCGCGCAGCGTTCCCATCACCAATTGTCCTGACCATTTACCCCAAGCAGATTGCTCAGGAAGGCGAATCAACTCGGTTGGCGCGACTGACGGGACCCAGTAATAGAGCGGCTTGGCAAAACCATCGTGGGTGCGGGTCTTGGTTGGCCGGACATAATCACCAGCGCCATAGGGCTCGCCATAGGTGACAAAGGGCCATCCGTAATCGGTACCTTTGGCGACCAAATTCAATTCATCCCCACCGCGCGGCCCATGCTCAGATATATATAGGTCGTTGCCGATCAGCTCGATCCCTTGTGGATTCCGATGCCCCTGCGAGATGCGCTCGACTCTTTTGGCGCTCACCTTATATAAGGAACCGAGGGTGCCTCGAGCTTGTCGGTCGTTGATCTTCGGGAAGCCAAGGTCACCAGTGGTCAGGTATGCGCTCTGCGAATCAATAACGGCAATCCGACCAGCGGCATGTTGCACTGCGCGCTCGGCCGCACACGGGTTAGAGCGGAACCACTCCTTGCCACGAGTGAGTTTTGGTTCATTCCCTAAAACGAGAGTGTATTGATAGAGCACAAGAGTGACGCAGGACTTTTTCTTATTTAATTCAGGAAAGGAGATGAGTAACGAAATCCTCTTTCCGCTCTCTGAGAGCACGGCGATATCTGTAATTGCATAACGAGAATCATTGCGACGCTCACTACTTTTGATCACTCGTCCTAGAGACGAGAGTGATTTATCTTTTCTATCGAAGAGGAAAAGACTCGAACCATTCTTGCCGCCGCCAAGGAGTAACCGACCATCGGCAAGTTGAGCAAGAGCTGCACCTCGCTCACCATTTGAACCACTCACTTGAACTGAGAGAGTGTTGACGGTAGCGATCGTGAAGGATGGTGGCGAAGCATGGCTCGGGTTCGCCACAATCATCGTGAGCAGAAAGATAAAAAGGCTGGTTAACCGAACATACTTCATAATTCCATTAGGCTATCCAGAAGAACATGTACGCGCATTCTCTACCCGAATCTAATCTCTCCCAGTAATCTAGGCACATGCGAAGTGTCCGAATAGCGGTAATTCTCTTTTCCCTGGTTGCTGGGGCCTTGAGCGCCATTCCACCTGCTCAGGCGATTGATTACTACCCCGCCGAGACTAAATATTGGGTCGACTGCTCGACTGGTTTTCGGAATATCGATTGCATCGAAAGCGTGGAATTCAGTGACCCAGCTAGTGAGAAACGCGATGAGAATGGCTTCTTAGATTATTCAAGCATCGTCTGGAAGAAAGCAATCGTCTCAGTAAATCCAAAATTCATTTATAAGTCTGTACCTCCAGAAAGTGCCTGGACGCAACAAGAGTTCGGAATTCCTTGTATCGGAACTCGACCAGACTATCGAGATGGGTACCACAATGATGCCTGTTACACCGTAAGTGGACTCAATCCTGACGGTACAGAGATCATCTTTCACCTAATGTTTGGTGGCGGTGGCGAAGGGTTCAATATTTACCAATGGGTAGACCAAGGAATCGTTCGTAATTGGGATCGCGAGGATGGTTGGTCTGCCAAGACCGTACCTGATGGATCGACCTGGCGAGTTACCATAAAGTCGAATTCGGTTGGCCAGAATGCCGGAGTCATCACTTCTAATATGAAGAACCCAAACATCACCGTGACTAAAGGTAGTGATGGCATATTCCGAACTGTGATTCTCGGTTCGGTCTATCCAAATCAGTTCAATTGCAAGATTCCTGGACAAAATTACAACCCACAATCAGAGCGGGATAATTGCAAACATCCGCAGTCTTATGCAGAAACTGCTTCACAGGGATTTACTATTTCGATTTCACCGTACATTTACCAATACGATAAATTGAAAGGCTTCGCTCCCGGTGGAATATTTGTATCAGGTTCCACCGGTTCTCTAGGCCAAGTGCAGTACGACCAGGATCAAGGAATCATCACAGTCCCAATGTCTGGCCCACATTTCCTTATGGATCAGAAGACCTTGAATAAAGGATGGATGGAGACTGCAGTCAAAGGTGAGGTAATTCGAAAGGCATTCAATCTCGATCCTGCCCAGGCAGGAAACATCGTAAAAGTCGAGATATCTGAAGGTGACGGCAAGTCTGAGATCGCTACTTACACCTCGCGGTACCTAAAGTCCCTTGATGTCTTTGAAATCCGCGCCTACAACTTTGGTTTCTCGAACCCAACGCTAAGAGTGAAGTTGAAACCCATCACGCAACAGACTCAACCGAACGCCGCACCTCAAGGCAAGAAGATGAGCACCATTATGTGTGTAAAGGGAAAGGATTCTCGAAGAATCACGGCTACAAATCCAAAATGCCCTAAAGGCTGGCGGAAGAGATAGCTGGGAATCGATGACAATAGCGGGCGAGTACAACCGGCCGTTCATCACTGCGCGTCCAACCGAATATAGCGAAATCCCGCCAGGATTGAACCGGAAAATAGCCGCAAAACTTGAGCTGCCACCAGGACCACAGCCAATTCTTAGTGACTGGCTCACGGCGACTTTCCTGATCAACACACCAAAGTTCCTGCTCCGACTTCGCGAGAAATTTGGCGAACATTGTTCGTTCTTTCTGGCTCGGAGATTATTCATCGGACTCTTCTCTCCAGAAGCGACTTATCAAGTAACCGTTGCGCAACAATCTAACTTCGTCAAAGGCGTTGGATTCTTACGAATGCGTAAAGTTCTGGGAGAAGGTCTACTCACTAACGAGGAGCCTATTCATCTTCAGCATCGACGATTGATGCAGCCACCATTTCATCATGGCAACCTCGACAAATATGTCGAACTCATGACACGAATCACCGATGCGCATCTTGCGAACTGGCAAGGAGAGAAGGAGGTCAACCTCAATCCCGAGATGATGGCGCTCACCCTAAATATCGTCTCGCAATGCCTCTTTGGAATCGATGGCCAGAGATACACCAGACCCATCGCCGAAGCGATGGAGGTGGCAATCGATCGAATCGAACGAACAATGCTTCCCGGGCTTGACCGTTTTGATACTTCACGGATCTCATATTTTCGAAGGTTTGAGCAGAGCGCTGACGAACTTGCGACCATTGCTGAAGAAATCATCGAAAAACGACTTGCACAAGAGGAAGCAGGCAAAGTAGAGAGCGATGACCTCCTTGGCGTGCTGCTGAACCTTCGGAATCAAATTTC
>CAZPIJ010000082.1:0-6356 GCA_964586805.1 uncultured Bifidobacterium sp.
CTACGCAGATGACGAGATCGAACTTTCGCCGACAGAATTCAAATTACTTCAAGAGTTGATGCGCAACAAAGGTCGAGTAATCACAAAATCAGCGCTCTTGCGCGATGTGTGGGAGATTGACTTCGAGACAGAGACTAGCGTTCTTGATACTTACATCTCGTACTTGCGAAAGAAGCTCAACCGGGACGGAATCGAGTTCATTCGGACAGTCCGTGGAGTTGGTTACCAGATTGTCGAACCTGCGTGAGATTGCAGACAAGATTCACCCTGATTGCTGGTGTTATCACTACAATTATCTCGCTTTCAATCGGATATTTTGCAATTCTTACGGCATACAACTCAGAGATTGCCCGAGTCGATCGCCTGATTTCTGATGTAAGTGACAAATTGGATCCTCGAGACCCACTTTCCAGCGCAGTCTTCTTGGCTGATGAGAGCGATTCCCAACTTATCGTCGCTCTGATTGATAGCTCAGATTCACTGATTACCGTACGAACTTCAGCCGATGGCCAGTCATTCGAATCTCCAACTTCCGAGGCAAAGGTTGCCTTAGACACATTGGCGACCATTGGCGAAGAGATTCGATATCGGGCAACGGTGCTTGCGCTTCCTCAGGATTCCTATCTTGTCCTGGCAATCCCGATTCGAGAACTCGAAGGTAACCGGCTGCGGAATATCGAAAGGCTTGGGATATTTCTAGCGATTGCACTTTTGTTAGCAGTCTTCGCAACCCGGTTGTTGACCCGGCCAGATATCAAGAAAATCGAGCGGTTGGCGGCTCGTGCTCGGGAGATTGCGAGCGGTCGAAATTGGAGCGCTGAGGTGAGCGAACAAGGCAACTCCGAGGTAGATGATCTGAGTAAAGCGCTTAATCAGATGGTGCGATATCTGCAGAGTGCGATTGAGGGAGAGCGGCGCAATAGCAAGAAGATGCAGGAATTTATTGGGGATGCCTCACATGAACTGCGCACACCGTTGACGGTCATCAAAGGATATGTCGAGTTGCTTGGTAGAGCAGATTCAATCGAGCCTGACGCCCGCGCGCGCGCACTCGAGCGCTTAGGTAGCGAGATTTCTCGAATGGAGCGGTTGATTGCTGATCTATTGTTACTGGCTGAAATTGGGGAACAGCAACGAAGACACGATGACGCGGTCAATCTCTCCGACATACTCCGTATTCAACTCACCGATCTGAAACTACTGGAACCTAAACGAGTAATCGAAGAGTCGGTCACCCCAGAAGTCTTCATCCTTGGTTCGCTACCGCACATTCAGCAATTGATTGCCAATGTTTTCTCGAATATCAGACGACATACCCCTGACGATGCACCCGTACTTGTTCACTTAGCCTACGAAAGTAGTGGTGTGCGGATGCGGATTGCCGATGGCGGAGCAGGCCTTCCCGAGGAGGCTTATCTTCATGGCGTCCAACAGTTTCAACGGTTTGATTCATCGCGCTCGCGGGAGAGTGGCGGTTCTGGTCTTGGCATCAGCATCATGCAAGCGATTGTTGCAGAGCATCGCGGAACGATGGAGTTTCGAAAGAGCGAGCTAGGTGGTTTAGAAGTGGATATTCATTTTCCACTAACCGAGAACTAGTTGATTATTGTGGTGGCGCGGTGTGTTCTATCGCGCTGCGGTCTTCCTCTTCTGAGGGAACTCGGTTGGCAGGAGCTAATAACTTCCTACCGAGGAACAAGACCAATACACCTATGGATACTGCGATTGTTGTGGTTAAAAGCGTCAGGCGCGGTGAGAATTCGCTAGCAATGATTCCGCCGAGTGCGGCACCAAGGGCCATAAAAGAGCCATCGACGGTCCAAATCCACCCCAGTGCGCTTACTGCAGTACCTCGAGGTCGTACCGCCTCTAACACCTCCCAATAGAAGACTTGGACAGCGCCACCAAAGAAACCGATAAAGAGTGCAACCAGAGCCATGCTCCAGCCTGGGTAGGTGAGAGCAAGGGGAAGGGTGGCAATCATCCATAACGCATAGGTACGAAGTAACCCTTTGAGCGCAGATGTTTTGCGCGAGACTAATCCAGCGAAAAGTCCACCAGCGACAGAGGTCAATGCCAAACATGCAAATATCGGTCCACTCCAGCCCGGGATTTTCTCAAGCGTTGCATATGCAGGAATTCCGACATCGAAGGCGCCCCAACCAAATCCCACGAACATCGCCTCAACCATGAGTAGTTGCATAGCGGGAATCTTCCAGATTGCTTTGTAGCCATCACTTTTTTTCTCTGGGATCCATTCTTTGGAAATCCTCGTGAAACCAAGTGATAAGCCGCCAATTGCAATAAGAATCGCGCAGAGAAGCAATGCGCTACTGGGATATGGAGAGAGTGCGAGGGTCGATGCGAATAATGGCCCGAAGACTCGAGTGGAGTTGATGACCGCAGTATCGAGCGCGTAGGCAGTGCGCAAATAACGCTCGTCAACGGCGCTCTTCCATAATGGTCGCACCGACAGGTTTATCGGCGGAGAGCTCAATCCCATCAAGAAACATATCGGCAGAATCCAACTCTTGCTCGTGGTGAACTCCAAGGCGAATAAGCCGGAGGCATAGATTGGTACGAAGATTCGTAGTGGCCACTTCTGCCCCCACTTGTCCAAAAGCGAGCCGCGAAAGCCTGCGGTCACCGAATTCGCAAGGGTGGTCAAGCCCAGCGCTATCCCGGCATATGCGACCGAGTCGGTCACTCGCTCGACCTTAAAGAAGATAGCCAGGCTCACCATTGCATAAGCAACTCGAGCGGGGAAAGAGGTGATCAGGAGGAGTTTGGCATTCCTGAGCGCCAGAATCTCCCGATATTTCCTCACACCAGTAAAGTACCGTTATGTTCTCTCGAATCAAACCATTAGCCACCCTTGTCGGGTTTATTGTGGCAATCACCACTGCGACGAGTGCGCTTGCAGCGATCACCTACACAGTGGAGTTTCGTGATCACTTTGGTGTCGTTGGCGGCTTGGAGAATTCCTACATCTCCAGTGGAGTTCCAGGATATAACTTCCAAGGCGAGCGACTATGCAATTCCTTATCCGATCCAGCATGTGCATTTACAGCAACCATATTTGCGATTCTTCCTTACTGTCAGAGCGCCAGCGAAGCTAACTGTGTCGAATCGCTGACGGTTACCACCCCGAAAGTGAGCTCAGGGAAGGCGAACTATCTCCGAACTGTCGGAACGAGAGCTTTTGAAGCAGATGTTGCCAACGGAATCCCCGCAGGCACCAATTGGTCGCTCTTCGAAGTCCCCGCACTAAAGAGCGCAGGCTTGCAATCGACATTTGGCGTGAAGGTGCGGGTAGAACTTCAGAAGATTCCTGGCCTAGGTGTGAAAGCCTCCGCGTTCTCGGCTGTTGTCACGCCATACGAGCTGGGAACCACAACAGCGCCCGATGCCACGCTCTCGACTTTTAGCAATCCTTTGGGGCAATCCTCGATTCGTGGCACTGGTGGTGATCCAGAGTGTCTTTGGGTGAAATCAGGTGAATGTGGTCGCGAAAAGCCTTTCCCTGCAGATGCAACAATCACGGTCAAGATACATATTGGCAATTACCTCACCTCCTGGTTGCACGGAAGATTGTCCGACCCTGCCGTCTCGATTCAACCTCTGGATCAGCGACAGAATGTGCTCACAGTCTCTGGCAAACCGGTAGAAGTTCCAGGAGTCAAAGGGAGTGCAACTACCGAAGTCATTCAAGGGAAAACCCCGCTCCGTGATGGCGCTGGCATGAAGATCGATTCCTCTCAAGACCGATCTCTTGAACAATTCCTCTTCTTCGAGAAGTTCTTTTCGAATAAGGCAACGCTCTTAGACGAAGTCTGGTCGTTTAGATCCCTAGGGCTTGAGTCAGTTGCAAGTGCGGCAAGTGACGCTCTGGGCTTAGGTAACCCATTGGATAGTGTGACATCGGTACTCAATGGAGGTGGTGCCGGAGGCGGAATCAGTAATCCATTGGCCTCTGGTGCGAAATCGTTGGGCGATCTCACCGGACTGGGAGCGAGCGCTGCTAAATGTGTTCCAGAGGCAAGCCAGATTGTGGGTGCGATTCTTGGTACTGATTCGGTAAGTTCGCTGATTGGCTTGGTGACCACTAATTCGCTCACCTATGCTCCGGGACCACCGAAGTACACCGATGGATTCCTCAATTACAAGGTTGCTGGACTCCATAAGAATCCAAATGACTCGATCTTTCAAGGCTCTTACGATTTGGTGATGAGTTCGAAGATTGCGCGATGTATCTATGGTTTTGAAGGCACAGCTCCACTCTATGCAACCGTCTCGGTCATCAATAGCGATGGTGGCGAGAGCATCCTTGCAAGCGAGAGCGTTAAAGAGGAGGGAGGCTGGCTTCGATTAAAGGCTCGTGGCTTTACCTTCTCTTCTCCTACTCTGAAGATAAAACTCTCACAGAGCGCTCCGAGCACGCCTACTGAACCTGCCAACACCGCGTCAGCATCGGCGAGCGCGCCGGCCAAGAGCGCTGCTGGAACGGCAACCAAACGGACCACCATCACCTGCACGAAAGGTAAAACGGTCAGGAAGGTTTCCGGTGTAACGCCTAAGTGTCCGGCGGGATTCCGAAAGAAATAGCGGTAACGGTGACTAGGGCTGGCCAGTAGAGGAGCGTCGTTAATGCGAGCAGGTTTTGGACAATTTCAGGTCGCCAGCGAGGAGTATTTGCTCTTTGCCCGACAATTTGGCGCTACAGATATTTTGCTCAACACCCCGTTATTGCCCGGAGATGGTGGTCGTTGGCAACTGCATGATTTGGTGAAATTGCGGCTGCGGGTAGAACAATTCGATCTCTCTTTGAGCGCCCTCGAGAATGTACCAACTAGCTTCTACGACCAGATCATGCTCAATGGTCCTCGTCGTGACGAGCAGATCGACAACATGATCTTCACCATTCGCAACATCGCTCGTGCTGGCATCCCAATCTTCGGATATCACTGGATGCCTTCGCATGTTTGGCGCACTCCGCCGGAGAGAATTCGCGGTGGCGCACTGGCGACCGCATACGATCACACTATTGCCGAGAAGATGCCGTTGACGCATGATCGTGAATATTCCGAGGAAGAGATGTGGAGCAATCTCGAGTACTGGATAAAGATCATCACTCCGATTGCAGAAGAGGAAGGGATTCGACTAGGTATCCACCCATGCGATCCACCCGTAGAGAAATTGGGTGGAATCCCACAACTCTTCCGAAGTTTTGCCGCGTACAAGAGACTGATTGAGATTTATCCAAGCGATTCGAACGGAATCGAATTCTGTCAGGGCACATTCTCTGAGATGAAGGACGATATTTACGAGATGATCGAATACTTCCTTGCCAGAAAGAAGATTCTCTATGTGCATTTTCGAAATGTCTCTGGAAAAGTGCCGACCTTCTACGAGGAGTTCGTCAACACCGGCTATGTGGATATGTATCGCACCATGAAGTTATACAAAAAGTATCAATTCGATGGTTTCTTTATCGACGATCATGTCCCACATACTGACGGTGACACACCCTGGGGTCACCGGGGTCGCGCATTTGCCAACGGATATATCCAAGCCATGATTGAGGCAGTAGTGAAAGAAGAAATTCTCTAGCCGGCGCTTTTTACATCGCCAAGGAAGAATCTTGCTAATTCGTCGGCGGGTTTGCGTTGCCCTTGGTGTTGCCCATTAAATCCAGCGCTGCCATCTTTCCCGCACAAAGTTTTGATGACTACCGCTCCGCCAGGATGTTTATCAATCCACTGAGTGAGGTTATAGACCTTGCCATCGATTGCGCTCCAGCAGTCGGTGGGGGAATTGTGTCTTGCCACCTCAGCCATAGTGATCGTCCCAGTTGTGCTCTCTGCGGCAACCTCTGACTTCGGGTTGAGTTTGCCTTGCCAGACTGCCTGCGCGCCCGTATGTCCGGTGATGATAGAGAGTCCGATCACGCTTATACCAACAATCCCAGAAAGAATTCCTAAAGGATGCATAGTTGTTGTAGTTGTAATACTTGCAAGAGAATGCTTTCGTCCCTGTCGATACCAGAGCGCCGCAACAACGAAGAAGATAGCTGAGGCAATCAAAAGGTATGTGCCAAGATCTGAGTGTCGAACAGGTAGTCCCACTCGTGCAGCAAGTGCTTCGCCAGATTCTTTGGCGACAAATGCAGCGCCAGTGCCAAGCAAGATTCCAAGCACGCTAAGACCCAGATATTTATTGCGAATCGTGGATGAGAAGAGTGATGCAATGACGCCAATTGCGGCCACTGGCAATAAAACGACGGCAAAATGGACCACAAGTGGGTGCACCGGAAGGCCAGCGATTGTGTCGACGAGCGATGCCATGAGAAAAGTTAA
>CAZPIJ010000083.1:0-6311 GCA_964586805.1 uncultured Bifidobacterium sp.
GATATAAAGATGAATCAGGAACTCGTCCAGTTGCGACATTGAATGGCACCCTCTGTGCAATCCCACGGATCATCGTGGCAATTCTCGAGAACCATCAACAGGCCGATGGTTCGGTAAGAATTCCAGCGGCACTCATTCCGTTTTTGGGTAAATCTCGATTTGAGCCAGTGTGATTCGGGATTGAAGCGACCACGATTAATCGCGACCGATCTAGATGGAACAATCGTTCCGTTTGATCGACCGATTTCCCAACGGACTATTCGAGCATTAACTGCGGCCCACAGCTTTGGTATCCATATTTATTTTGTCACTGGTCGCCCTCCGCGCTGGATGAGAGAGATCCGGGAGACTTTCGATTTTGGAATGGGAATCTGTGGCAACGGCGCATTGCTCTATGACTTTCGGGCGGAGCAGATTCAGCGATCGTGGCTGATTGAATCAGAAGCGCTGCAGCAAGGGGCGAAAATTCTTCGGGAAGTTATTCCAAGTGCAGCATTTGCGGTCGAGAATTTTGACGGCTTCCATCGCGAGGAAAGTTATAACCCGCGATGGGATAAGGGACAAGATGATGTGGGCGTGCCCAAGATTGAGGTACATCTTCATAAGCCGGCAATCAAATTCCTAGTTCGCAGTAAGGGCGAAGAGCTCTCCTCTGATGAGATGTTGGCCGTGGCCGATGCCAGTGTTGGCGAGTTTCTGACGGTGACACACTCGAACCCTGACGAGTCACTTCTTGAGATATCGGCATTTGGTGTAAGTAAGGGAAGCACCTTGGCGCAGGTTGCTGGTGAACTTCACATATCTGCTGAAGATGTAGTGGCATTTGGTGACAATCCGAATGATCTTTCGATGTTGTCGTGGGCGGGTCGATCCTATGCGATGAAGACTGGTCACCCCGCTACACATGCTATTGCCACCGGCATCGCTCCTGAATGTAACGAAGATGGTGTGGCCCAAGTTATCGAGGAATTGCTTGCACTCCCCGAGTAAATAGCCGAGAGTATGGCTATGAGCACAAACCTAGGAACAGCGGTGATCACCGGTGCATCAAGAAACATTGGTGCCGCAATTGCAATTCGACTTGCTTCGGATGGTTTTCCAGTAGCAATCAATTATTATTCTGATAAAGAGCGGTCAGATGCACAACAAGTAAAAGATTTCATCATAAAAGCTGGTGGAAGAGCGGAAATCTATCAATGTGATGTTTCTAAGTCTGATCAAATCGAAAGTATGTTTGCAAAGTTGACTGTTGATTTAGGTGCCCCATCAGTATTGGTCAACAATGCTGCTACCTCGGTGGCATCAGCAATTACATTCCGAGAGATTGACGAGCAAGCTTGGGATGAGGTGAGTGATACAAATTTAAAGGGTGTTTTTCTCTGCTGCAAAGCATTTGATAAGTACAGTGTTGTGGGAACCTACCGAAGCATTATTAATATCTCATCAATTCGTGTCGCTATCGGAATGGAGGGCAACAGCCATTACACCGCTGCCAAAGCTGCCCTCATCGGATTTGGCAGAGTGCTAGCTCGGGAGTTGGGCCCATCTGAGATTCGGGTAAATTCGATTCTTCCTGGAGCGATAACCACTCCAGATCAAGCTGCGTACGGGGATGTTGCTGCGCTGCACAAGATGATCTTGGAATCACAATCACTCAAGCGATTGGGTATGCCTGTCGATATTGCTAACTTGGTCTCGTTCTTGGTCGGGCCAGATGCCTCGTTCATTACCGGGCAGTCGATTCTCTGCGATGGCGGCTGGGCTTTTCAGTAGTTGATTCGCTGCCCTCTTGTCGTATCCGGTAGATTTTGCCGTGGAGGGCTCGCATAGCGGCCGAGTGCACCGGTCTTGAAAACCGGCAAGGGAAACCTTCGAGGGTTCAAATCCCTCGCCCTCCGCCAGAATCTCTCCCTTGTGGGCAACTTCACCTCATGCTGACCCACCATCTGTATGGCGGTTACCCCCAAAAGAGCGAGAAAATACCGGGTATTGGCGAGCAAGTCTCGAACCGGTAGCGGGGGTTAGAAATGGCTGGAGTTCATGCTGAACACCGAGCAACGATAAAGGAGCGCACGCTTCGAACAGATCGTTGGTGGTTACAACCAGCCGCAACAGTCGTTGTGCTCGTGAGCTTCATCATCTATGCGACATTCCGCGCATTCGAGAACAAACATTATTTTGTCGAAAAGGGTGAATTAATCTCACCGTTCTATTCGCCATGTCTTTCAGATGCCTGCGTGCCAGGCTCGCAATTATTTGGCTCGCTTGCGCCAGCGTCGTTATGGGGTTTTGCAATCTCACCAGCGCTACTGATTTTGATATTTCCGTTGGGCTTCCGACTTACCTGTTATTACTATCGCAAGGCGTATTACCGTTCTTTCTGGCAATCTCCACCAGCATGCGCCGTCGCTGAGCCACACAAGAGATATACAGGTGAGACTAGGCAACCACTTATCTTGCAGAACGGCCATCGTTGGTTTTTCTATGCGGGGTTGGTCTTCAACATAATTCTTACCTACGACGCATTTCTAGCTTTCCATGGTCCTGATGGTGGTTTCGGCATGAGCGTTGGCACACTCGTCCTGCTTGCGAATGCAACTTTGCTCTGGCTCTATTCACTCTCATGTCATACATGTCGCCACACTGTGGGAGGGAGACTTCGCCACTTCTCGAAGCATCCGCTCCGATACAAATTGTGGACTCAAGTCTCTATCCTCAATCATCATCACGCTAAATTCGCATGGGTCTCACTATTTGGTGTGGCGCTCGCCGATCTCTATGTCCGGCTGGTTTCAACTGGCGCGATCACGAATTACTTCTTCTTCTGAGAAACACGAGGCCAAAAAATGAGCATTGAACGATATTCATATGATGTAGTCGTAGTCGGTGCTGGTGGTGCCGGATTGCGGGCTGCGGTTGAGGCGCGAGAAGCTGGCTTCAAGGTAGCCATCATCTGCAAGTCACTTTTCGGCAAAGCCCACACCGTTATGGCAGAAGGCGGCATCGCTGCAGCTATGGGTAATGTCAATTCTTCAGATAATTGGCAGGTGCATTTCCGAGACACTATGCGTGGCGGAAAATTCCTCAATAACTGGCGGATGGCAGAACTTCATGCGAAGGAGTCCCCAGAACGAGTATGGGAACTTGAGATGTGGGGCGCGCTTTTTGACCGCACTCAAGAAGGAAAGATCTCGCAACGAAATTTTGGTGGCCATGAGTATCCACGACTTGCGCATGTGGGAGATCGAACTGGACTCGAATTGATTCGCACTATGCAGCAACGGATTGTTGCGCTGCAACAGCAAGATGGCAAGAACCATGGTGATATGGAATCGCATCTTCGAGTCTTCGCTGAAGTGACCATCACTGATGTTTTAGTCGAGAACGGCAAAGCAGCAGGTGTTTATGGATACCGTCGCGAAAGTGGAACGGAATTGCTCTTTGAAGCAGGCGCGGTAATTCTGGCTACTGGCGGAATCGGCAAGAGTTTCAAAGTGACGAGTAACTCGTGGGAGGGCACCGGCGATGGCCATGCGCTCGCACTTCGTGCCGGAAGTAAATTGATTGATATGGAGTTTGTCCAGTTCCATCCAACCGGAATGGTCTGGCCCCCGTCAGTTCGAGGAATTTTGGTCACCGAATCGGTTCGTGGTGATGGCGGTGTGCTCACCAACTCCGAAGGTCGACGATTCATGTTCGACTACATTCCAGAGGTTTTCAAGGATAAGTACGCAGATACCGAAGCAGAGGCAGATCGCTGGTACAAGGATCAAGCAAACAATCGTCGTCCGCCAGAACTGCTTCCACGGGATGAAGTTGCTCGCGCTATCAATTCTGAGGTCAAGGCAGGTCGAGGTTCACCGCATGGCGGTGTGTTTCTTGATGTTTCCAAACGACTTCCTGCAGAGGAGATTAAGCGCCGACTTCCTAGTATGTGGCATCAATTCAAGGAGCTTGCCGATGTTGATATCACCGAACAGCCGATGGAGGTCGGCCCCACTTGTCACTATGTGATGGGCGGGGTTCAGGTCGATCCCGATACTGCCGCGGCAGTCGGATTGCAGGGCCTATTTGCTGCGGGTGAAGTTGCTGGCGGTATGCATGGGTCCAACCGCCTGGGTGGGAATTCACTCTCTGATCTCTTGGTGTTCGGTCGCCGCGCTGGAATGGGAGCGGTCTCCTACTTAAAGGGCAATCCAGGTAAACCTTCGCTCTCAGATGCAACGGTGCAGAAGGCGCAAGAGCGGTTAAATGCACCCTTTGCTCGATCCGGTGGCGAAAATCCATACACAATCCACCACGAACTTCAGCAGACCACAAATGATTTGGTGGGCATCATCCGTACAAAGAGAGAGCTTGAAGAGTCGCTTGAGAAATTGGCGAAGTTCCGGGAACGAATCAAGAGCGTCTCAGTCACTGGTGGTCGCGAATTCAACCCTGGTTTCCATCTAGCTCTGGATCTTGAGAATATGCTTTTGGTGTCAGAGGCGATGGCACGGTCTGCGCTCGTCCGCGAAGAATCTCGTGGTGGGCATACTCGCGAGGATTTCCCGAAGATGGATTCGAAGTGGCGCCAAGTAAACAATGTCACCTCGGTCTCAGGCGATGCAATCAAGTGCGAACAACAGAAGGCGAAGTTGCTGCCTGACGAACTTTCTACTCTCTTTGAGAATAGTGAATTATCGAAGTACTTCACCGAAGAAGAGTTAGCCGGAATGAAAGGCGGGTCCAAGTAATGGCACGACCTATTAATCTCCGTATATGGCGTGGAAATAAGAATGGTGGCGATTTCCACACTGTCACTGTTGAAGCTAATGAAGGCGAAGTCGTACTTGATGTTATTCATCGAGTGCAGGCAACTCAACTTCCCGATCTTGCCGTCCGATGGAATTGCAAAGCTGGCAAATGTGGCTCCTGTTCTATGGAAATCAACGGCAAGCCTCGACTTGCGTGTATGACGCGGATGAACATGTTTGAAGAGGGTGAGACCATCACCGTCACGCCACTTCGAGCCTTCCCAGTCATTCGGGACTTGGTCACCGATGTCTCCTTTAACTACAAGAAAGCGATGGAAATCCCGGCATATTCGCCCCCAGCAGATCTCAAGCCAGGGGCAGCGCGGATGGAGCAGATCGATGTCGAGCGGAGCCAAGAGTTCCGTAAATGTATCGAGTGTTTCCTCTGCCAAGACACCTGCCATGTGATTCGTGACCATGAAGAGAATAAGAAGTCGTTTGCTGGACCACGATTTTTCATTCGAATTGCTGAACTCGATATGCATCCATTAGACACGCTACGAAATCGGAAGCAAACCGCGCAGGAGAACCATGGACTTGGAATGTGTAACATCACCAAGTGCTGCACCGAAGTGTGCCCAGAGCATATTCGTATCACTGATAACGCAATCATTCCGATGAAAGAACGAGTAGTCGATGTGAAATATGATCCAGTTCGATGGTTGGGCTCGAAAATCCGCAAACGCGAGGATATTTCTTAAGTGGAAGAACCACAGTTGCGCCACCTCCTCTTGGTAGGAGTGGGTGGAGCTGTGGGAGCACTTTCGAGATTTGGGGCTGACGAGTTATTCGGTGATCTCGCGCTAGCAACTTTCATCGTCAATCTCTTTGGAGTTGCGCTCGCCGCCATCTGCACATATCGCTTTACTCTCACCACGGATCAGCGACTATTTCTTGTCACAGGATTTGCAGGAGGCTTCACAACTTATTCTGCGTTCGCGCTATTGCTTTATGACTTGACCTTAGCCCAAGCAGGTCTCTACATCGTCGCATCGCTCATTCTTTCGCTTGGGTTAATTCGTCTCATTAGAGCAGGCGTCTGATGAGTACTGTGCTGCTGATTAGCGTGGGCGCATTTCTTGGTGCGCCACTTCGCTACTTGATTGATTATCAATTCCGCCGAAGATTCTCCTTCCCCGGCGGGATCCTGTTGGTCAATCTTGCCGGCTCTTTTCTTTTGGGAGTGATCTCAAAAGCTTCAGATGAGACTTTGGCGCTATTGGGCGTTGGTTTTGCCGGGGCTTTTACTACATGGTCGGCTTTTGCTCTCGATCTTGATAGGGACCGCACCCATCCACGGAGATTTCTCGGGAATATCTTCGCGACACTTATCTTGGGAATTCTCGCTGCGGGGCTTGGCCGCGCTCTTGCTAGTTAACATATATATGTGAGTGCAAATAATCAGATGCCCTGTGATTTCTGTGGGGTTGCATACGATCCGGTATCCACTAGGTGGTTATGCCCGCACTGTCACATGAAGACTAATTGTTGCGACGGAGCGCCGTGCCCTGTTCC
>CAZPIJ010000084.1:0-6163 GCA_964586805.1 uncultured Bifidobacterium sp.
ATTTCGAAGGGATGGAGGCAAGACTTCAACAGTCTCAGAGACAGAGAATGCCAACCCCTCGGCCATTCCAGGAGTTGGATAGGGATCCTGGCCAAGAATTATTGCCTTCACTTGATCTGCTGGGAGCAAGAGCGCCCTGAATATCAATTTCTCGTCGGGAAGAAATGATTCATTCTTGAGTTTCTCTAATATGAAGGCGATCTGGTGCTCAAGAGGTGCCAGGACTTGATGCCAACTTTGGTCTATGCCCGACAAGAACACTACGGTGCACTTAAGCTCGAGCGAACCATCGCTGGCCGTCATAAGCCAACGAAATAGGTATTCCAAAGGTGGCCGATAGCGCATCGGGTGAGAGGGTGCTCATGATGGGACCTGCCGCCACTATCGCACCATCTCGAATAAGTAGAACATGGGTTGTTCCAAAAGGAATCTCTTCGACATGATGGGTAACCAAAATACTCGTTGGTGAATTTGGATCGAGAGCCAAGCTTGAGAGACGACGAACAAGATCCTCTCGTGCCCCTAAATCCAAACCTGCTGCGGGTTCATCGAGAATCAACAATTCAGGGTCCGGCATCAAGGCTCGTGCAATCTGAACCCGTTTTCGTTCCCCTTCACTCATCGTATAAAAAAGTTGATCGCGTCGATCGCCCACTCCAAATTGTTCGAGCAGCGCCAAGGCTCGCGATTCGTCCCACAAGTCATAAAGCTCGCGCCACCGTCCTGTGACTGCGTAGGCAGCGGTCATCACCACATCAACTGCCCGCTCTTCACCGGGGATTCGTTCCGAAAGCGCCGCGCTCGCTAGACCAATTCGTGGTCGCAATTCAAAGACATCGACTCGACCTAATTGCTCATCAAGGATCTCCACCACCCCGGAGGTTGGGTGCAGGAGCGTTGCAGCGATCTGAATCAGTGTGGTCTTGCCCGCGCCATTAGGGCCGAGAATCACCCAGCGCTGACCGGCCTCAACCCGCCAAGAGAGCGGATGCAGGATCTCCCGCGTCCCCCGCCGCAGGGTGACCTCGTGGAAATTGAGCACCGACACAGCCAGAGAACTTACCGCACCGGATCACGCCTTGAGCGCGCACATGAGCCCCGCGCCAAAAGATAATCTTCTCTCATGAGCACCGTGGTGATTCTCAGCGGCATGGATCGCCCAGGAATCACTCGTTCCCTTCTTGAGAAGCTCGATGGCGTAGGCGTACGGCATGCAATTTCCGACATGGAGCAAGTGGTGATTCATGGCCACTTGATACTCACTCTCGCCCTTGAGTTAGAGGCTCTGGACCGAGGAAAAGTGTTAGAGAGTCTTGATCAATGTGCCCGGTCCCATGGTTTAGAGTTCCGCGCCCAAGAAGGTGACCATCTGCATATCGATGGCAGCTCCAGTGAAGGTAGCGCCCCCAGCGTGCACATAACTGTGATGGGACACGAACTGACCGCTAATGCCTTAGAGCAAGTGGCCAAGGTGGTCAGCGCTGCCGGCGGGAATATTGAACGGATCTACCGGATTGCACACTATCCGGTCACTGCTCTAGAACTTCTTGTTTCAGAAGTTGCCGTTGAACAGATAAAGAAACCGTTGGCCGAAATTGCGAACAACACCCCCGTTGATATCGGCGTTCAAGCTGGTGGATTACATCGTCGCGCAAAAAAACTCGTCGTCCTAGATGTTGACTCCACGCTCATTCAGCAGGAAGTGATAGATCTCCTTGCCGAGCATGCTGGAGTAGGCGATCAAGTTCGGAAGATTACCGAGCGAGCAATGCAAGGTGAGATCGATTTTGCACAGGCTTTACGAGAACGAGTCCGACTACTCGAAGGATCGCCCGAAGAGCTCCTTGATCTGGTTCGACAACAAATCACTCTTACACCCGGTGCAAGGACTCTAATCAAGACCCTGAAGAGACTTCATCACAAAGTTGGAATCGTCTCTGGTGGTTTTGAGGCTGTGATCTCCCCTATCGCAACAGAATTAGGTATCGATTTCATGGCCGCTAATCAACTTGAGATCCGCGACGGTAAATTGACAGGAGAAGTCACTGGAGAAATTATCGATCGCGCCGGAAAGGCTCGCGCCTTAAAGGAATTCGCAAAACTTGCCGATGTGGAACTTGTCGATACTGTCGCAATCGGTGATGGAGCAAATGACCTCGACATGATCGCGTTGGCTGGACTAGGAGTCGCATTCAATGCCAAACCAGTGGTCAGAGCTAGCGCAGATACATCAGTGACCACCCCTTATCTGGATACCGTGTTATATCTCTTGGGAATCACTCGAAATGAGATCGCGAGGGAGTGACCCGCTCACGGGCAAGGCAAAGCTAGAGGCGGCAAGCGTGGATATCAGTAACCAATATTCCTCTGGCTCCAAGTGCCCAGAGATCATCCATCACCTTTTGAGCATTTTTCCGTGGCACCATCGCGCGGATTGCAGACCAACCTTCGGTCCGTAGTGGCGAGATAGTGGGTGACTCGAAACCTGGTGTGATTGCGCAGGCTTGATCGATCAAATCTATTCTGATGTCGTAGTCCATAAGCACATATTGGCGAGCAATGATCACGCCAGTGAGTCGCCGAATCAAATTCGCCCCCTCTTCATTGGGCTCTTTCGCCCCGATGAGAACCGCTTCGCTCTCAAGAATGGGCTCGCCGAGAACTACCAAACCCGCCTGCTTCAAGGTGGTTCCTGTTGACACTACATCTGCAATCGCATCTGCTACACCCAGTTTCACTGAACTTTCTACCGCCCCATCGAGGGTCACTATCTGTGCATTGATACCTAATCGATCTAGTGCGCGCTCCAGTATTCCGGGGTAAGAGGTGGCAATCCGCTTGCCTTCTAGCGTTTTCTCGCTGTTGATCACCTCGTGAGCAGTCGGAACGGCAAACCTGAATGTTGAACGACCGTATCCCAATTTCAAAAGAGTTTTTGCCGCAACTGCAGAATCGACGAGCAAATCTTCACCCGTGATACCCATATCCAATTCTCCGCTAGAAACATAAATTGCGATATCCCGAGGGCGAAGATAATAAAATTCAATGTCATTTTCGGTATCGAGAGCCACCAGATCGCGTGCATCGATTCGTTGTCGATATCCCGCGTCGCTCAAGATCCGAATCGAATCCTCAGCAAGTGATCCCTTGTTAGGAAGTGCAATCTTCAACATAATCGAACTTACAGTTTCTCGTAGACATCATCGAGGTCGATACCGCGAGCCAACATCAAAACTTGCACATGATAAAGAAGTTGACTGATCTCATTTGCGAGATTCTCTTCACTTTCGTACTCAGCTGCCATCCAGACTTCAGCCGCCTCCTCGACGATCTTTTTACCTATTCCGTGAATTCCAGTAGCGAGCAACTGACCTGTTCTGCTGGTCTGATCCGGGCCACTTGCGTACTGTCGTTCGGAGAGTTGATCCCATAAATCTTCGAAACTCTTCATGTGAGTAGCCTAACCGAGCACTGCACCTTGGGGCGGGAAATTAAGCCCGCACAGTCAGAGCGTTGCTAAATCTCGCAAAAGTTTGACCATCTGAGCTGGATCCTCGGACTTATAAACGGCAGAACCGGCAACAAAGGTGTCTGCGCCAGCCTGGGCTGCGCTTTGGATGGTACTTGGAGAGATACCACCGTCAACCTGTAGCCAAATATCGCGCTCATTCTCTCCTAGGGCTTTGCGCGCTGCCTTTACCTTCTCAAGCATCTCTTCCATGAAACTTTGTCCACCAAAACCTGGTTCCACGGTCATCACAAGAAGCATGTCAATCTCGTCGAGGAATTCTGCGACCTCTGAGAACGCCGTCGCGGGCTTGATAGCCAGACCCGCTCTTGCACCATGTTTCTTTATCTCTCTTATTACCGTTCTAGGGTGCTGCGCTACTTCGAAATGGAATGTCACACTTGCGCTTCCCATCTCTGCAAACGCAGGAGCGGCGCGCTCTGGTTCTATGACCATGAGGTGGGAATCAACTGGAATGGGCGTCGCAGCGATGATTTCAGCTGCCCTTTCAAAGTCGAAAGTAAAGTTAGGAACGAACTTGTTATCCATGATGTCAAGGTGGATTAGGTCGGAGACGGCGGCTACTTTCCTGATCTCTTCATCAAGTCGCGAGAAGTCTGCGTTAAGAATGCTAGGAGTGATTCGCACGCTCATAACCACATGCTACCTACATCTGAAGCGGAATATCGGAATGCGTGCCCATCTTCCGAAAAAGCGCCAAGTACATGGCATCAGTGCCATGTCGCCCTGGCCAAAGTTGCACATCCAGGCTTTCACCCAGCTCCATCCTGGTGCCATCCGATTGATCGTGAAAGAAGGGTCGGGCATCAATCAATTGTAACGATGGAAATTGCTGCAAAGCCCATTCACGATTCGCACTAGTCTCTTCAAGCATCGGTGAACAAGTCACATAAGCAAGGATTCCACCTGGCGCCAACATCTTTTCCGCGCTTTGTAAAAGTGCGCGCTGCAAGAGGACTAGTTCGGCAATATCCGACTCTCTCTTTCTTAGTCGAGCATCAGGTCGTCGACGAAGGGCGCCAAGCCCCGAACATGGTGCATCGAGCAGAATTCGTTGAGCAGAGCCGGCTCTTATGGGTGGCACTAACGAATCAGCAATGACGATGTTTTCGCAGGCTCTCCTGACAAGTTGGGCACGATGCTCGCTCCGTTCCAGCGCAAGAAATCGTCCTCCTTGTGCTTTGGACCAACGACTTAAGAGCGCTGCTTTGCCGCCGGGGCCAGCGCATAAATCCAGCCAAAGTGGTGGTGCTGTTGGTGATAGTTGTGATGGCGCGGTAGTGATTGTTGGTACTCGGGAAAGCACCCGCGCAACCAAGTACGAGCCTTGGTCTTGAATGCCGGCCGTAGCCGCGCGAATCTCGCGTAGCAGTTCAGGATTTCCATTTACATAGCGCGCCTCTGGCAACCATTCACTCTCCTGGCTCTGGGCAATAGTTGCGGCAGACCACTGCTCTCCTGGATAGATCACGGCCGTAACTTTTGGGTTCTGATTATTCGCTGCTAGTTCTTCACGAACTCGAGAGATATCGTTGAGCCTTGCTATATAAGCCCGAACGATCCATGGTGGATGGGCAAATTCTGTTGCAAGACGGAGGATTTCATCCTGACTTGCGCTCAAAAGTTCCAACCATTCATGAGAATCGCGTTCACTAATGCGACGCGAAATCGCATTGATAAATCCAGATGCTGATCCATGGCGATTCTTTACGACTAACCGAACCGCGCTATCAACCGCAGCATGGGGTGGTGTCTGGAGGGTGAGCAACTGATGAGCGGTCAAGCGCAATATCTGAAGTGGTATCTGGTCAATTTGTGAAAGGGACCGTCCAGCCGCCTTAGCGATCACTTGATCGTAAAATAGTTGCATTCGTAAGGTGCCATAAACCAATTCGGTAACAAATGCTCTATCTCGAAGTTCAAGATTTGACTCTTTTAGCGCTCCCGGAAGATAAAGATTGGCATAAGCCCCTTTCTCTTGAATCTCAGAGAGCAGGGTTAACGCCAAATTTCTCGAGGCGAATCCTAAATCGGGAGTTTTACTCAAACGATTCGCCGGAGAGTCGAGTGCCATGGAGCCATTCCTTCGCCGCCATCTTTCGCTTGCCCGATGGTTGTACTTCGATCAATTCAATAGCTCCCTTGTGAGATCCGACGATCACTTTGTCACTCACTATCATTATCTGGCCTGGAACAAGTGATTCTTTCAGCATCTCATCGGAGCGAACGAGCGCACTCCTATGTATCAGAAATCGCTCTTTGCGAAAATGAGTCCACGCGCTCGGAGATGGATTGAAGGCGAGGATTGTTTGGTGAATATCTTTTGCAGCCATGTGCCAATCGATTCTCGCTTCGGCGGTGGTGATTTTTGGCGCTAGCGCAAGCTCAGGCGGCCCTTGGTATTGAGGCTGCGCCAAAATGTTGGCCCCATGCTCAATTTCCTTCAGTCGATCGAGAATCATTGAACAAGCGCTCTCGATCAATATTCTCCATACTTCACCGGTCGTCAAATCTTTGATGGAAATTGTTGGGCTAACATAAATCAGAGGACCAGTGTCCATGCCCTCATCTAATCTAAAAAGCGTGAAACCAATCTCTTCTACCCCAGCCGCAATCATTCGTTGTACCGGAGCC
>CAZPIJ010000085.1:0-6160 GCA_964586805.1 uncultured Bifidobacterium sp.
TAAAAAAGTAGCGTGTTTCACCTATCCGTACCCCAAATTCGTACTAGGTTTTGAAAGCGCTGGAAGGTGCTTTTGAGGCAAGAACTTGGCGAATGTGAGGCAGAGATGAATTTTTACATCAAGGATGTAGAGAGAATTGTGGTTCAGGTGCCATTCCGGGAGCGCAGCAAACCTTGGCTTGAGATTATGGTGGCCGAGTGGGCTATCGTCGAAGTGTGTAAAGTAACTACGAATATTCCTGATTTAGTCGGATATGGCGAGACAATTCTTTATTACTCATGGGAATCAGTAACTGATGCTTCCATCAAGAAGTGCATTGGTCGTAACCCCATCTCACTCCTATCTGATGACTCGCTCGGTGCGGGTTTGCAAATGGCACTATACGACGTCGTTGGCAAGTTTCTCGACGTTCCTATGCACGCTCTGTTGTCCAGCACACAAGTGCGAGAACGCTGCCCTATTTCCTGGTGGAGCACGAAAATGCCAGCCCACGTGCTCGCCGAAGATGCAAAAGATGCCCTTAAAGAGGGCTATCTCTCACATAAATTCAAAGCTCGTCCCTGGTTTGATGTTCGCGAGCAAGTAAGAGCGGTAGCGGCGGTGACGCCAGAGGATTACCGATTGGATATCGACTGGAATGAGATGTTACTTAGCCCCGGTGAAGCTGCTCCAGTTCTCCAGGAGTTAGATAAGGAAGTTCGCATCGGTATTTATGAGGATCCTATTTATCGCCGAGATGTGGCGGGGCAGAAGTTCCTCAGGAATAAAGTTGTTCATCCCATCGCTACTCACTTTGACCCAAACATGTTCCCGACATGGATGCGCGAGGATGCCCTTGACGGCTTTGTCGTCAACACTGGCGGGGTCTCTCGCTTTATGAAAGAGGGAAAAGCCTGTGAATCATTTGACAAGAATTTCTGGTTGCAGATAGTCGGGACTGGAATAACAACGGCCTACACCATGCACTTAGGTGCAGTCCTATCGCATGCACGATGGCCAGCAGTCACAGCCATGAACATCTATGCACACGATCTACTAGTTGATTCGCTCAAGATCACTTATGGATTCGCTGAGGTTCCCAAGAATCCCGGCCTAGGAATCACCGTTGACGAGGATCTCATCCGTAAATTTGCGATGAAGCCACCTTATCGAGTCAGTTTGCCGCGCAAGCTTCTGATTTTCTCCTTCCCTAATGGTGAAGTTCACCATTTCGCAGGAGTCGATCACTTGTGGCGAGATATGTGGCAAAACGGAACTTTGCCTCGACAGGGTTCGGGAACCAACCTAGAAGTTCGCAATGATGATGGGTCAGCCGATTTCGAGAAGCTCTACAGCGCAGCCGAACGAAAACCGCTCGCAGATGGGACCGCAATTCTCGCCCATCTTCTACCGGCTAATGAGATTGTTGAGGGGGAATAGCATCTGCCTCCCCCTTAATCACTACTTTGAATCAGCTACATCCCAAATCGGTTCAACTTGCGCTTTCGCGTAAAGCTGCTCGAAGGACTTAGAGCCGTCATCATCAAGTATCTCAAGGGATGAACCTCGAGGTTGATGAGGTACGTTCCCTTGCACTTGAGTATCTGCCCAAATCTGTGCGACCGTGGCATATTTCTTTGAACGCCCATCGCCAATATTGAAGGTGTAAATCCTGCGCGGAAGCTTCAAGTCATAAGGGGGATCAATACGAAGTCGATCGAGGGCCTTGTCGTCAACTTCTATGCCCAACCCTGGACCTGTAGGCACTTTGGCGTAACCACCCTTGATCTCCAAAGGAGTCGCAAGGAGATCCTCGGTGAACGAGGTCACCATGCTCACATAAGGCCAGTGCGCTTGGCTGAGTACCGAGCCCAAATGCAGGCTCAGCGCAACCGTGATTCCAGAGCCACACAATTGCAAGAAGGCACCTTTCGTATGCGCCGACAGAAGTGATCCGATGTTCAACACACGATTGATACTTCCGTCAACTACATAGCCATCAACCGCATTCTCGCGCATCTGTTCGACAAAGAGCTCCTCCACAAAATGTGTGGCAGTTGGCCGACTTGCTCGCTCACGAACTGCACGTTGTCCAACGACATCGGTCCGTGACACGGGATCTTCGAAAAGTCCTACTCGCTCCTCACGACTTAATTCTTCCAAGACAGGAATCGCATTTGCCGGTTGATTCAACTGGCAATTCCAGTCGATGTCGATGGCATATCCTCGGGGAGTTACCGCAGAGATCTGACGTACTTGTTCATAGATATCAAACCAGGGACGCGCCTTGATTTTGTGCGCCATATACCCTGCTGTTACCGCCAACTTCGCCTCTTCGGCTAGCACATCTGGCGGTGCTTCCATGTTCCACCAGGAAACTGGACACCATTGTCTGATCATCGTCTTACCAAATAACTTGTAGACAGGCATACCAGTGGCTTTTCCCACTGCATCGTAGAGCGCCATCTGCAATCCGGCGCCTAAAGTTTCATCAGTAAGGAAATCACCTAAAGGCCTTCCGATTACCCGCTTGATTCCCTCGTCATTGACCCGATGGGTCACGGCGACATAGTTGATCATCGTCTCGCCATAGCCAATGACATCCGGATCATCTGTCAGCACGCGTACGACCTCTATGACTTGACAGTGGTTAGCGCTGATCGAGAACCACTTGGCCACACTCTCTCTAAATGGGATTTTGACGACGATTCGCTCGACATCGGTGATGCGTGGCAACATGGCTATCTCCTATTCTTTCGTGGTCTATTCTTGAATTCGTTGAGCAACTGCTCTGAGGGCGGATAAGTGCCAGGTAATGCCGCGCCATTTCGCACTTTTTCTAACACAAACTCCTCAAGTTCATGTTGTTCGAGTGATGCGATGGCGACTTCTAGGGCAATCTCATGTGGCACCACGAGTACTCCCTCAGGATCGCCCACCAAGACATCTCCTGGGAAGACAGCGACTCCGGCACAGCCGATAGGTACCTGGAAATCAACAGCGTGGTGATGGATCAAATTAGTATTTGCCGTCACGCCCGCGGTGTAGACAGGTATCCCGATCGAATCCATTTCATGAGAGTCACGGACTGCCCCATCAGAAATGAAAGCCACGCCGCCTCGCTTGGCTAATCTTGTTATGAGAATCTCTCCTGCCGAGGCAGCTCGTGGATCATTCCGGGAGTCAACGATGAGCGCCTGCCCTGGTTCGACGCTCTCGATGGCCAAGCGTTGTGGATGTCGGGGATCCTTGAAGGCCTCGACCCTATCAAGGTCTTCACGTGCAGGGATAAACCTCAGGGTGAAAGCCTCTGCCACAAAACGCGAGTGGTTAGGAGTACGCAATATGACTCCATTAAGAAATCTATTGCGAAAATTACGGAGGAAGAGTTGATTCTGGATTGTTGCCGTACTTGCAATCGAAAAGGCTTCGCGAATATTTTCGTGCAACGCCATATCAAACCGTGACACTTATCTTATGTTGAGCCAAAAGCTCCTGATCTATTTCGATTCCCAATCCAAAACCTGTTGGTAGCGTCACTCCCGTCCAGGTAATCCATGGCGTTCCTGTAGTGACATCATCGACAAAATACAAAGGTCCAAGTAGATCTCCAGGCACTTCTGGCGTGATTGCAGGGGCTAGGGCCAAGAAGTGCGCCATAAATGCCGACCCAACTCCAGTTTCGAGGTTGGATCCTAAAGAAACTCCCAAGCCTAAATCTGTCGCAAGCTGAGCTGACTCGAGGCAACTTCGCAATCCCCCTTGTTTTCCTGGATATAACGAGACCACTGCGAAAGATTTTGATTCGGCAATACGGCGGACATGATCAAGGGTCCACACTGATTCATCTGCCATCAACAAAGCAGAGGTTCTCGATTGTAACTGAGCGCTCTCTTCGACGAAACGACGAGGATAGGGCTGTTCGATACAGGTTATATGGAAATCGTTGATCAAGCTTAAGATTTCACGCTCCTCATCAGGGCGCCAACCTTCATTGGCATCAACTAGTAACGGTGGTTTTTCGCCGATTACGTCGCGAACAACTGATAATCGCGCTCTGTCAGCCGCGATGTCCAGCCCAACCTTTACCTTAAAGGCAGTGCCTCCGCGGTCTTTGGCTATCTGAGCCATCCCGCGAACAACTTCTGCCTCACGTGCAGGTAGTACCAACTTCGTGGAGAATTTTGTGCGTAGCGCTCCTCCGAAGAGGTCAGAAACGCTCTTACCTTTCTCTTTACCTTCCGCATCCAAGCAAGCCATCTCTACCGCAGCTTTGAGGAATGGGCGATGCCTGGTCCACTGTTCAATCGCTCGAGAGATGGCTGGCCAATCGCTTACCGCTAAGCCCACAATTGCTGGACCAATCTTTCTTATCAGTAAGTCCGCTGAGCCGACGCCCTCTTCTCCATTCCAGCCAACCGCTGCAGTAACCTCACCGGCTCCAATCGCTCCATCCTCGGTAACAACTTCAATGATCACATATTCATTGTGGGTGGTCGACCCATGCGAGGTCTTTGGAAGAATTTCCTTCTTCCTCTCGATGAGAATTAGATGGGTCTTCAACTCAACGATTCTTGACATTACTCGCCCAGTTCCGGAAGAACGCGCTTCCAATTCTCGTAGATGATCATGTCCATAACCTTTTGCGTGACTTGGGGCATCCCCGGTGCCTGAGCCACTTGGTTTATGTTTCTCAGTCCAGTAATAACCTGATCGACGGATGCAGACGGGAAATCTGAACCGAGAATCAACTTATGTGTTACTCCATATTCCATAGCTGTGATCATGGTGTTCCAATATCGCCAAGGTCGATAGTGCACCGCTGATATGTCAGCATAGAGATTGGGTGACTTTCGCATAAGCACGATCAAATCGGTCTCCCAGGGATGGGCAATGTGCGCCACAATCATCCGCAACTTGGGAAATGCCATACAAATTCCCTCAAGAGCGAGAGGATTGGAGATTCTCAAATTACCTTTACTCGGGAAAGTGGTGCCTTGGTGCCAGATCACGGGAATGTTTAATTTCTCGCAGAATTCGAATAGTGGCCAATAACTCTTATCTTCGGGGTCAAAATGTTGATAGGCGGGACCGACTTTTAGGCCACGTAGCCCTAGTTCATAAACCGATCTCTTTAGCTCTTCGATATGTCCCGGCTGAGTGGGGTCAACTGAGGTCCAGCCGACCAATTTTTCGGGGTGCTGCGCTACATAGTCGGCAATCACATCATTGGGAACCCAAACCCCTGTGGCCTTAGCCTGCAAACCAAAGACAACTGTCTTGTCAGCCGTATCTTTACACGCAGCCCAATGTTGCTCTGGAGTTGAATCATAAGAGTGTAAATCCAGGGTCCCGACATGCGCATTACCCCCAGACATCTCAAGTTTTATCAGCTTCGAGGCTAAAGCTTCACTGGCGAAATCTTCTGCTACGTGGTCTGGATACCACATGACATGGCTATGGACATCGACGATCATAAATGGCCCAAACGTAAGCCTGCTGGTGCGACATTAAGGTGACGCGGTATCTCGCAACGTGTAGTGACATGGGGCACGCCATAGAAGGCACCCACCCGCACGTTCGCAGCAAGAGACAGTAACGCCAATGCGTCGGCAGGAGCGAGCGTTAATTGATCTTCCAGTAATTTCATCCCCTGATCGATCGCTATATATGAACTCTCCTCGAAATTCTCGCCTACACAGAGCACCATGACATGTTCCTCATTTATTAACCACGGCCACTCTGGAGCGGCTCCTGGAATCAATTCGACTTCAACCGTCACTTCTGCGGGAATTTCGAGGCCAACCCCAGAGATCTCACCGTCTCCTTGTGTGGCATGTACATCCCCTATGTAAAGCAATCCTCCTTCAACGAAAACTGGTAGCAGAACCGAGACTCCGCTGCGCACGACAGTTTGATCCATATTGCCACCATGCGTGCCGGCAATTCCCGTTGACGCACTCTCTAAAGGCGCAGTTCCAATACAGCCGATCATCGGTTTCAAAGGGAGAGTGATCTCTGGAGAGAAGACGACGCCGTTAGGTGAAACCTCACATACTCTTCCAAGTGGTTCAGGGACTCTTCCCGGTTTCACCGCACCTGCGTGCGCGTGGCCACCGCACCATCCCAAAGAATCGCACTGAATCGAGAGAATATGTACCAAAAGCGCATCTCCTGGCTT
>CAZPIJ010000086.1:0-6128 GCA_964586805.1 uncultured Bifidobacterium sp.
TCATCATCGTTGGTGCAGACGATGACATTCGATGCTAAATCGGGAACATCAGTAAATGGATTGCCGATGAATATGCCACCTGAAAGCCCTTGTGCGGAATTCTCTATGGCAATCGTCTCGCTGACCCGCTCACCAAAACACCCTGTTTTCGTTTTGAGCTCATCGCCACGCACTAACGCAGGAATCCGAACTCGTGCTGTGACAGGTTTTGCCTCACCATCGAGAATTTTCAACAAGAGTCGAGCTGAACGCTGGCCGGTTTCGTATAGATCGATATGTGGATAGGTGTGATACACGGTAATCGCATTGCAATTTCGAAGTACAGGGTCGGTGATTACGCCATGGAGATCGAAGGAGGCAACGATAGGAATCTCTTCGCCGACGATCTTCCGAGCTTCCACTAGAAGATAACCTTCGGGGTCTAGCTGCCCAATTGCGCCCATCGCGCCATGGAGCGAGAAGTAAATTGCGTCAATTGTGCCCGCTGCGCGAATCGAATCGAGAATGTTCCGGGAAATGAATTCCCAGGCACTTGCTGAGGTGAGTCCACCCGACGTGATTGATCGCGCACCGTATCCAGCAACAAGCTCGATATCGTGCCGAGTATCAAAGTGTGCGAGCGCACCAGCAATCTCGGTGCGCAGCGGGCGATGCTCGTCGAATAACTGCGCTGGGGTCGAGAGTCGGAAGCTATCTAATTCACTCTGATTGGGGTTGAACGAGGCGATCTCCTGCACACATTCGGCAATTAGAATCCGCTTCATTCCTTGCTCACAGCCTCAATCATCGCTTGGATGTAACCGTTCGCGAACGCGCGGCCACGGTGTCCCCATTCGGTGTCGCCGTGGGTATGCGGCACATGATCGTCCATGAAGAAGCCATCGAAATTATGCTTCTTATAGATCTTCATCGCCTTATACATATCAACATAACCGGTATTGATGAATTCCTCTTTGAAGTCAGGTACCGGATTAGAAACATTCCGGAAGTGCACATAGAGGATCTTCCGGCGCGAGGCGAAGTAATCGATCATCTCGTAAATGTCATCTTGCATCTCCGAGAAACTTCCTTGGCAGAACTCAATAGCGTTGCTATCGCTCGGATAGATCTCGATCAATCGCTTATAAGCGGTAAACGAACGGAATAGGCGTGGCACGCCGCCCAGGGATGGCACCGGTGGATCGCTCGGGTGGATTCCTAATCGAATCCCCTCTTCCTCGGCAATCGGAGTAATGATCTTGATCCAATATTCGAGGTTGGCCCACATCTCCTCTTCGGTGTACTCCCGATGATGCGTGAGCGGATAACTCTTGCCCATCGCCTCATTGAAAGCGGTCGCAGGTGAACCGCCCCGAATCAATTCATAAGGGGTGCGCCACACCAAAGATGGTTCCCAGTTGTATCCAAAGATCGGAATGCCAGCTCGAGCGATGTTGCGGATCGTGTAAATCATGTTCTCGATCTGCTCATCGCGACGTGGACCATTGAGCATGATGTGGTCGTAGAAGCTACTTGGCACATTTTCTAGCGCAGTGAGTTTCATCCCATGGTTTTCTACCTTGAGACGTAACTTCACTAAATCGTACTTCTCCCACTTACCCCCATTGTTAGGGATACCAGAGGTGTCATACGACTGTAGCGCGACATCTGTGCAACCGAATTGTTGAGCGAATTGCAGAACGGCATCTTCATGAAAGCCAGTGCTAATCCACACACCCTGTCCAGAACGCATGATTAACCCTTCTTAACGGCCTCGATCATCGCTTGGATATATCCGTTGGCAAAGGCACGACCACGATGGCCCCATGGAGTATCGCCATGGGTATGCGGGACGTGATCGTCGATAAAGAATCCATCGAAGTTATGTTTGTGATAAATCTTCATCGCCTTGTACATATCGACGTATCCGGTGTTGACGAACTCTTCCCAGAAGTGTGGCACCTTGCCTGAGACGTTGCGGAAGTGCACGTAGAGGATCTTCTTGCGGGAAGCGAAGTAATCAATCATCTCGTAGATATCATCCTTCATCTCCGAGAAGGTTCCTTGGCAGAATTCGATGCCATTAGAGTCACTTGGATAGATTTCAATGAGGCGCTTGTATGCATCAAAACTGCGAAGTAGCTGCGGGATGCCACCTAGCTTCTCCACCGGTGGATCGCAGGGATGGATACCTAGGCGAATTCCCTCTTCCTCTGCAATCGGGGTGATGATCTTGATCCAGTACTCGAGGTTTGCCCACATCTCCTCTTCGCTGTACTCGCGATCATGAGTGAGCGGAAGCCTCTCGGCAATTGAGTGGTCGTATGCCGTCGCTAGCGCGCCGCCACGAATGTGCTTCGGCGGTGTCCGCCAGACGTGTGATGGCATCCAGTTGTAACCGAAAATTGGGATACCCGCACGGGCAATATTCCGAACGGTGAAGATCATATTCTCAATCTGCTGGTCACGCTTTGGACCATTGAGCATGATGTGGTCGTAGAAGTTAGTGGGAACATTCTCAAGAGCTGTGAGCTTGAGACCGAACTGCTCAACACGAAGACGCAGCTTCACTAAGTCGTGGAGTTGCCATTTGCCACCATCACCTGGAATCAGTGGCGTATTAAAGAGGACATCTGTTGCGCCGAATTGCTGCGCGAACTGGAGATACTCCTCACTTGCTACCTGAAACTGCCCGAACCCTGGTCTCATTGGCCTCTCCTTGCTCTCGCTCTGTTTTTTTACTTATTAACCCTTAACCGAACCAGTCTGCAATCCTTCAACAACGAAACGTTGACCAAGGAAGTACAGGACCATGATGGGAATAGCAGCTACCGATGAATAGGCCATCGTCCGCCCCCAAGGAACTTCATCGGCCACCGAAAGATTGAGAATTGCCACCGGCACGGTGCGAACACTTGGCGACACGTTGATAACCAACGAATAGAGAAGCTCGTTGTAGGCGCCGGTGAAAGTAATGATCGCAACCGAGATCAGCCCAGGTGCAATTAATGGCACCAATACGTACCAGAGGGCCTGAATCCGATTCGCACCATCGATTCGCGCTGCTTCCTCTAGCTCAGGAGGCAAAGACCTAAAGAATCCAAGTAGAAGGTAGGTAGACATGGGGACCATGAAGCTTAGGTAGACCAGCACCAATCCTTTGAGTGAATTCGAAAGGTTGAGATTGGCCATGATGACCGCAAATGGAATGAAAAGCAGCGCTCCGGGGGTCAAGAAGGCGATGATGATAACTCGCCCCATCGTGTCTCGTCCTTTGAACTTGAGAATAGTGAGCGCATAGGCAGCCATCACCCCAAATACCAGAGCCAGAATTGTCGCTGAACTGCAGACAATGACGCTGTTCTTCAGCGAAGTGGTGAATTCAACGCTGGCAAAAGCGGCGCGATAGTTCTCGAGCGAAGAATCCGAAGCAGGTAGCAGTGTGGGATTGCTCCACAAAGAAGCCTGAGAGCGAAGCGACAATGTAATCATGTAGTACACGGGATAGAGCACGAAAATCGCTACGAACATAAGCATCGTGTATTTGAAGAGTGAAAATTTCACATTTCGCTTCGCCATTATTGATCCTTCTTCATTCGCTTCAAGATGAAATAAGTGAAGATCAGAGCGACCGGTACCAAGCTCAGCGCAGCGGCAGCAGATTGACCGATATTAAATGAAGTCAAACCTCTATAAGCAAAGATAGGCAGAATCACCGTGGCATCGCTTGGTCCACCAGCCGTAGTTAGCCAGATTGCTTCGAAAGAATTAATTGTATTAATGGTCGAGATTAGGAAGACCACTAGAACTACTGGACGAATTCCAGGGAGCGAGATGTTCTTAAATCGTTGCCAAGCGTTCGCACCATCGACCGCAGCCGCCTCATACAACTCTTTGGGCACTGCTTGAAGTGCGGCGAGGAACATAATGGCCCAGAATGGAAAGCCGCGCCAAATTGTCGCGAAGATTACCGCGGGCATTGCCCAATCTCGATCACCAAGGAATGCGATTGGCGCATCAATCAGCCCAATTTTCGTGAGAATAATATTGAGAGATCCCACATCGGGGTTATAAAACAACTTCCACACGAGGTAGGCAACGAAACCTGGCATCGCATAAGGCACTAAGACCACGGCACGCCAAAACCCGCGCGCTACTAATTTCTGGTGGAGGAGAATGGCAATTCCTAGCCCAAGGACGAATTTCCCAAGTTGGACGGCGGTTACATAAATGAAGCTGTTCTTGGCTGCAGTAAGGAACTCTGGATCTGAGAGCAAACTGCCGTAATTAGCAAAACCGATGAATTTTGCATCGTTGCCCAGAGTCATATCGGTGAGGCTGGAATAGATTTCGAACCCAAGCGGGTATGCGAAGAAGAGGATAAGTACCACCATCGCAGGAAGCATCATGAAGTAACCCAAAATGCTCGTTGGATCGAAGATGCCGCCGCGTCGCCTTGATTTCTTCACCTTTGTCGAAGGTGTTGACGTTTGACCTACCGTTGTCACGTAACTCCTGTCGAAGCCTAGTTATCTCTATGAGAAGTTGGGTGGAGACAGATTCTGCCTCCACCCAACTTTGTGATGCTATTTCCTCTGATTAACGGGAGAACACCAATTTACTTGTTGTTCGCGTCGTAAATCTTCTGGCATGCAGCTTGTGCTTCAGCAATGGTCTTATCCGCGCTATCCCCATCGAGGAGATGACGTTGAACCATCTTGGAAAGCTGGAACTCCGTTCCAAACTGAGCGTAAGCAGCATTGTTGACATCTGGGAAGGATGATGAAGTTCCAGCGGTAGCTAGGTCGAAGAGACCGCCGTGGACTGGATCAACATTCTCATCCCAGTATTCGAACTTGTTGTATGCCTTAAGCGATGGACCATAAATAGCCCACTCGTAGTAGACATCGATGTTCTCAGGCTTCATCAAGTAGCGGATGAGATCCTGAGCAAGCTCTGGATACTTGGTAGTAGCCGAGACTGCTCGGAGCCAACCATTTGATGGCGCAACGCGAGTCACTGGACCGCCAGGCAGAGCCGAGAAGCCGGTGTTCTTCGCGAGAGTTGGGTTCTTTGGCCACGCAGCAGATCCATTGACCATCGTGGTGTAGACCGAACCTGGGTTAGCGATGAAGACCGTCTTGCCGCCGAGGTAGAGGTTGTTATCCCAACCGCCATCAGTGGTGACGGCGCTTGGTGAATATGCGCCCTTGTCGTACCACTTCTTGACGAATGCAAGGAAGTCACGAGTTGGCTTGGAATCGATGGTGCACTTCTTTCCGGCATCATCTGCGTAGCGACCACCGTAACCAACGAATTGTGCACGGAAGACACCTTCGGCATCGCCGACGTTACCGAGTGCGAATCCGGCGCCGCCGACCTTCATGGTCTTTGTCGCTGAATCCATCAACTCTTCCCACGTCTTTGGAGCGGTGGTCTTGGCGCCAGCTTCCTTCAATAGGTCGATGCGACGGTTAATCAAGTTACCGGAGATGCCATATGGCACTCCAAGTCCCTTACCGGCGTAATCTGACTTATCGAAGTTTGCTGCAGCTTGATTCCAACCGCCGTAAACGCGCGCCATCTCATTGGCAAGAGCTTGGACATTGAGCAAGTTCTTCGAACCTAGCTGCAACATCAAAGTGTCGCTGATGTCGAGCGCATCGGGCATCGTGCCGGCAGCGACCGCTGCTGTGACGTTTGCCGCGAGGTTATTCTGGTTAACAAGGACTGGCTCTACTTTGATACCACGCGACTTGCCCCACGCAAGAATTTGCCCGGTTGCAGCGCTGTTAGCGATATCAGAGAAGATCAAACCAACCCAATATTGGAATGGCTTTCCGGAAGCCTTGATTGCAGCAATCTCTTTCTCAAGTGCTACCTGTTGAACAGTCTTAACTGGCGCAGCTGGCGCAGTAGGAGAAGCCTGAGCTGCTGGCTTCTTTGTTGTGGTTTTCTTTGCTGCTGGTTTCTTTGTTTGTGCTGAGGCGCTGAGCGCGCTTGTGCCACCAAGTAGTAGCCCGAGCGCAGCAACCAAAGCAATCGATTTCTTGTTGATTCTCAAGAAGGACCCTTTCTCTTTAGCCACTAATAGAAAAGTGATGGCTTGTGGGAAAAAGTACCCATTTGCCAAGTAAAGTCAATGAATC
>CAZPIJ010000087.1:0-5835 GCA_964586805.1 uncultured Bifidobacterium sp.
TTGATTCGTGAACCCAATTTCTCTTCCATCCACATTCGACCACCGCCAGCGCCGCAGCAGAAGGAGCGATCCTTATTCCGTGGCATCTCAATTAATTGCGCACCAGTTGCTTCGAGCAACTCTCGTGGCGGCTGATAGATCTCATTATGGCGACCAAGATAACACGGGTCGTGATAAGTGATGCTCCCGCTATCAGAGGCGCTGGGAACTGGTTTCAACTTTCCTTCGCGCACCAATTGATTGAGCAGTTGAGTGTGATGGACCATCTCTAATTCAAAACCACTCTGTGCATAGTCCCGACCAATAGTGGTGAAGCAATGCGGGCAAGTGACTACAACTTTCTTAGTACCTCGAACCCCAAAGGTCTCTTGCAGCGTCTCGATATTCTCTCGAGAGAGAATTTGGTAGAGGAATTCGTTTCCTGCCCGCCGCGCCGGATCACCGGTACAAGTCTCGCGCTTACCTAAAACTGCAAAGGTGACACCTGCACGATAGAGAAGTTCTGCGACAGCTTTAGTGGTCTTTTTGGCCCGTTCCTCGTAAGCACCTGCACAGCCCACCCAGAAGAGATACTCAACATCCTCAGGGATCTCACCTTCAAGAACTTGAATCGGGAAATCGCATTCAGCGATCCATCCATTTCTATCGGCACGATTTGCGCCCCAGGGATTGCCAGCTTTCTCCAGATTCTTAAAAGTATTGCCAAGCTCGCTTGGAAACTCCGACTCGATGAGCACCTGGAACCGTCGCATGTTGATGATGTGATCGGTATGTTCGATATCGACCGGACATTCGTTGACGCAGGCGCCACAGGTAGTACAGGACCAGAGCACATCAGGGGTAATAGGACCATCTAAAGCAACAATCGGTGCATCACTAGCGACCTTCGTCAGCGCATGATCGCGCATCGCCATAATCAGAAGTTTGGGAGAGAGCGGTTTCTCGGTATGCCAAGCCGGGCATTGTGATTGACAGCGACCGCACTCAGTGCAACTGGCCATATCCAAAAGGCCCTTCCAAGTAATATCGGCAGACTTACCGATACCGAAAACATCGTCATCCTTCGGATCTTCGAAATCGATAGGTTTGCCATGGGAGAGCATCTCGGGAACTGGCCCGAGTGAATTTCGCCCGTCAGCGTTCCGTTTGAAATAGATATTAAAGAAAGCTAAGAATCGATGCCATGCAACGCCCATAGTTAAGTTAAGCGCGATGACAACAAACCAAGTCATGGATACCAGAATCTTTATGAATGCGATGACTGCAATTTGATTTTCGATGGCCCCTGAAGATTGTGAATTAAAAACATCAACGGCAAAACTTGTTAGAGGATATTGAGCGCTCCATCCAGTGATTCCCTCAAGAGCACCTTCAAGGCCACGAAGTGCAATGACGCAGAATACGATCGCGAGAATTGTCGCCTCGACATAATAAGCTTTCCAACTTCCAGAACCATAAAAACGGGAACTACGACCACGATTCTTCAATCGCGTAACCTGTCGGATTCCAATCAACGCCACTATGCCAATCCCTGTGAGCCATGCAATCGCCTCAACAATCCATAGGTACGGCGCGAAATGTCCGATACCGGGAATGAAGAAGTGTGGATCGATCACTTGTCCGAAGGCAGTGATGAGCGTGCCAAGGAGCGCACCAAAACCAATCATGACAAACCAATGTGCGATCCCTGTTCCAGTAAATCGCGTCATTTTGGTATGGCCCAAGACCTCTTTTAGGAGATTGGCCCACCTCGCCCGTGCATTATTCGAACGCGTTGGATCAGGCGCTCCTTTTTTGAAAATTCCGACGAGCTCACGGACTTTCAGCGAGAGAATTGCTATGGCAATCGCCGAGTAGAGATATGCAATGATTGCCAAACCCGTCATGGCTAAAAGAATACTAGATGGCCTATTTATCGGTTTTCTGGAGCGAACCAGGTCTTCCAAATGGAAAGACCCACGATATACAAGGGAGCTATGACCAATATTGGCTTCAGCCACACTGGTCCGACAGGATAAAGGGCAGATAACCATGTCAGAGCAATAAAATAAATAAAAGCAATCGAGAGCGTGAAAGGTCTAAATTTCGTCACGCGGATGATGTGTGGGAATTGCACCTTCGACAGCGAGAGTCCGCAGAGGAAGATAATCACAAGTTGTTTCGTTGCATTGTTAGCATCGAGGATGAGTAACGAAGGGACCACGATGTTCCATGCTGCTGGAAATCCATTGAACCAATGATCATGAGTTTCCTGATCAGTTCGTGCAAACCAGAGAGCACCTGTGAAAATAATTAATCCTGCAAACCAAAATTCTCTTCCCTTTGGCAACATATCTAATTCAATGAAGAGCGCTACCGGCACCACTACACAAGTAACATAATCGACCACTAGATCAAGTATGTGCCCGTTGATCTGAGGCGCGTGCGTAGTGATATCTATTCGGCGTGCGAGCGGTCCATCAAAGCCATCAATCAATTGACAGACAATGAGCCAAATGAGCCCGGCACGCACATGGCCACTCATAACTGCACCCAAAGAGAGTAAGCCTGCAATCGCTCCACTTGCGGTAAAAGCATGGAGCAGAAAACCCTTTTGCGATTGCGTCAAGAGTGGTTCCCGTGCCACAGCAACTCCTGACTTCGTTCGTGCGATGCGCGACTGCGAACGATACGCTCTCCTTGTGTCGCTATCCACCACCCAAAAGGAACGAATCTGGGTGCTGCTCGTAGTCATATACGGCATCGGGAAATCAATTGTCGTCTGGCATACCCTTGGTAAATATGGCGTCAATGCGCTGCTCTACTTTCTCTTTGATATTGGCGCGGCAGTCCCTTACGGCATAGCAACCGCCCGCGTTGTTATCTACGGTCTCGCCAGAGATTGGGGGCGAGTTCGCTCGTGGGGGTTGATTGCTGTCATCACGCACTTCATCCCGGACATTTACATATTCGCAGTGCTCAACGAGCCGCCGCCGCTCCTGGTAGATGGTTTGATCTTCGTTATCGCCCTCTTCACAATCATCGCGGTCATCGGAGTCATTCGGCAGATTCAGGCGAAAAAAGCGGCCAACCCTAAGGTCGATTGAGGCTTACTCTCAGTAAATTCTCAGGCTAATCTCGCACTATGGAGCCAAGCAAATCAACGGTGTGAGGTGGGGTCCATGGCTAGCAGTACCAAAGAGCGAACGGATCTAAAGCGGATTCTGGTCGTCGACGATGAACCAAGCATTAATGATCTGATTTCCACCAGCCTGAAATTCTCTGGCTTTGAGGTTCGTTCGGCGATGAATGGAGCTGAAGCATTGACCATCGCCGAAGAGTTCCACCCACATGCGCTTGTGCTGGATGTGATGATGCCAGGGATGAATGGTTTCGAAGTATGCGAACGATTGCGCAAGGATGGCTTGAAGGTTGGAGTTCTCTTTCTCACCGCCAAAGACTCAACCGATGACAAAGTAACTGGCCTAACCATTGGTGGCGATGATTACATGGTCAAGCCATTTAGTCTCGAAGAATTGATTGCGCGAGTTCGTGCGATTCTTCGCCGTACTGGCGATATTGAGATTGATATCGATGACGAATTGATTCGTTTTGCTGATCTAGAGTTGAACGAAGCAACGCATGAAGTACGAAGAGGTGGAAATCTCATCGAGCTATCTCCGACAGAGTTCACGCTGCTCCGCTATTTGTTGATTAACGCCGACCGCGTAGTTTCGAAAGCACAGATTCTCGATCATGTCTGGCAATATGATTTCCGAGGAGATGCCGGCATCGTCGAGACCTACATCTCGTATCTCCGAAAGAAAATCGATACCTACGATCCGCAGCTCATTCATACTGTGCGTGGAGTCGGTTATCGCCTCCGCCTACCCAGCAAGGTGGCCTAGGCATTAAGTATTCTTTCGGTACTGCGAGCCTAAAAAATCGCCTGACAGTTAGCGTTCTCGTTTTGAGCGCATTAGGTATTGGGATTGCAGATTTTGCTGCACATACTGCGCTTAAGAGTTACCTCATTGGACGACTAGATGACCAGTTAATTGCGGTCGCTGGTGGTTCATTTCTTCGCCTAGACCAGGCGGGAATCGAGCCCGATCAGGATGACGATAGTGATTCGACCGTACGGGGTGGCCCACTCCGCAGAGTCCCATCGGCAATCAGCGTTACTCTGCTCAATCCTTCGGGAGTGATCATCGGTCGCCTTGGTGGCGAATTAAACACTGAACGGGTAGAGCGAGTTGTTGCAGGCATCACTCCAGCGGTCGTTGCCAAAAAACAAGGGAAGCCATTCACGATAATCAAAGACCGTGCACACTTTCGAGTCCTTGCTCGACTCCTGCCATCCGGAGCAGGAAGTGCGGTGGCTGCGCTCTCGCTCGAAGATGTCGAACGAACACTTGGTCGCCTTCAGATTCTCTTCTTGTTCATTGGCTTACTCGTGCTCTTATTAGTGGGTGTGGTCTCCCGAGTCGCGATTCGCTTGAGTATGAAGCCGCTGACGGCAGTAGAAGGCACAGCAGAGGCAATCGCTAATGGAGATCTCTCTGCGCGTCTTCCCGATGCCAAACCTAATTCCGAGGTTGGCAGACTTACTGCTTCCCTAAATCGAATGCTCGGGCGCATCGAAGAATCATTCTCTGTGCAACGGCGAAGTGAAGAAAAGTTGCGTCGATTTGTCGCAGATGCCAGCCATGAATTGCGAACTCCACTGACTGCGATTCGAGGCTTCGCCGAACTGCACCGGCAGGGCGCAATCACGGGCGAAGAGAAGACCAAGGAACTTGTTGGTCGAATCGAAAATGAATCGAAACGGATGAGCGCTTTGGTCGAGGATCTGCTCACATTGGCCAGACTCGATCAGGCGCGACCTATTGCCCATGAAGCCGTCGATTTGAAGAGGTTGATTGACGAAGTCACTCAAGCAGTTCGAGCAAGTAATCCATCGGCAAATATCACCGTGATTCTCCCTGATGACGAAGTATTCGTTCTTGGTGATTCTTTGAAGGTCCATCAAGCAATCCTCAATCTTGCAGTAAATGCCGCGATTCACACGCCCGCAGGAACCCCCATCACCATCACGCTCTTGAGTGGTGCTGGCCAAGTGCTAGTAAAAGTGAGCGATCTCGGGCCAGGATTAACTCCTGAGCAACAAACCAAAGTATTCGAACGCTTCTACCGGGTTGATCAATCAAGGGCGCGCTCAGGAGCAGAAGGGAGCGGTCTAGGACTCTCCATCGTTCAGGCGATTATGGATGCGCATCATGGCAGCGTCGAGATTCACAGTGAACTTGGACGAGGTACTACCTTTACCTTGGTGTTCCCCGTTAATGAAAGTTAATTGATCTTACTTTTGTGAAAGTTGAGCCACGACTTGCTAGGAGTCGGACCGCGTTGTCCTTGATAGCGGGAACCATAAACTGCACTGCCATACGGATGTTCTGCTGGACTCGACAACCGAATCAGACATAGCTGTCCGATCTTCATACCTGGGAAAAGTTTCACCGGAAGATTAGCCACATTCGAAAGTTCTAGTGTGATGTGTCCGGAGAATCCCGGATCGATGAACCCTGCGGTGGAATGTGTTAACAGACCAAGACGGCCAAGTGAAGATTTTCCTTCAAGTCTTCCTGCGATGTCATCGGGGAGAGTAATAACTTCGTATGTACTCGCTAAAACGAATTCACCTGGGTGGAGGATGAAGTGCTCATCACCGGCGACCGCCACTTCACGGGTGAGTTCAGATTGCTCTTTTGATGGATCAATCACCTCGTACTTATGGTTTTCGAAGACTCGGAAGAATCGGTCGAGTCGGACATCCACGCTCGATGGCTGGATCAT
>CAZPIJ010000088.1:0-5814 GCA_964586805.1 uncultured Bifidobacterium sp.
TTTTAGGCGCGGTCATTCCGTTATCTGCTGGCTGGTTCTTCTCTGTACTTGGCTTGGCACTTACTTTGGGAACTCCGCTCAACTTCACCCGCAACACGGGGCTGGAGAATGTAAAACCATAGGCGGCAAGATGAAGCCAACCTCCGCCTTCGGTGAGCGTGGCAGCGGCAATATTCTGCTCACCACCATCTGCATAGGTTATTGAGACTGAAGCAGAGAGTGGGGCATCGGTGAAGTTGTATAAACATCGTGCAGTTTCCGAACGGATCAATAGATCATAAGTGCCAATATTTGGCGTCTTCCCATCTTTCTGGAAGTGCAATCCACCTACTTGATAATTTAGTTGAGCACCATCAAAGTCTGGCGCGCTCGGTGCATAGACCAGAGCATTTGTCATCACGACACCGAGAAGTTGAGAGGTGTTCTCGAAGCATTTATTGTTTCCGCGATTATTCGGAATCGTAGAGAACGACCAAGTCGTATGTTCGCCGGTTGCGGTGTCATTCATCGGTTTAGCAAGTTGCTTTACCCATTCCAAAGCTGCGGGATTGCCTGCATTGACGCTATTCCAAGGGTTCCCATTAGGTCTAAAGAAGGCAGGATTCGCAAGTGAATCCATCTGGGAATTGCTAAAGACGGTGTTGAGCTCGGGCACCTTCACATTCTCAGCAGTGACGGTGAGTGTGTTCTGATTCGCATCGTATTTACTCACTTCGACTGCAGCGCCTTTTAGTCGACCATGAAGCCAACCTGTAATCGAGTTTGGCAATCGGACACTCAACTGAGCTTTTTGGCCATCTGCAAAGTCCCTGCGTACCCCACATGTTGATCCTGACTGCCATGAAGTACATGCAGATGAGGTCTGACCACTTGTCGTTGTCTCTGAGTATGGCTCAATCAGTGCACTGACCTGGAAGATAAACAATTTGTTGGAGTTGGCACCGAGAAAACCATCTAACAGAACTTTCACTGCATAGGTATCAGTTCCTGCTTGGTTAAGTACATTAGGTACTCGCCACCGCGAGGTCGTACTTGATTCCGGCACACCACGGTTGAGGTCTGCAGAGTAGGTGCGGGCACCGGTGTAGCCAATCAATGATCCTTTCTGCAGCGGACTTCCGTCAGCAGAAGAAATAGCGAGCGTATCGATGCAGTAATTGATGACGCTGGTCGTGCAGGTCGGAAGAAAGATACGCAGGCTTAGTCCAGTAGGTGCCGCGCAAGCTGCCGAATCCAGGCTTTCGCAAAATTTTCGCAGCGAAAGGTAGTTCGAGCCCTCATTCCGAATGATCTTCTGCACTTGCTCGTCTGGCACCGCGTAAATCTCCGAACCACTGCTGACCCCTTCAGAGAAGGCGTCGACGATCATCAAACGGTGACCTTCGTCGGCATAACCTGAGTGCATCGGTGCCAGTGAAAGGCTCAAAGCGGTGGCCATGATGGCGAGCGCTGTGGTGAGACGGGTGCGGTTCACCGCGGGTAAGTGTGAGGAGTGCACCCACCAATTTTGCGGCAAATCCGACCTTTGGTATAGCCACCCCGCTGGCGGCGCACCCACTGGCTTAAGGGGAGTTTTATCAACGCCTCACCGCTCTCCCAGGAATATTTAATCTCTCCCTTCTAGACTCCAGGGGTGCACATGGAGCCTCCATGTCACAGGTAAGGCTTTATAAGGAGAGTACACACGATGCGTAGTTCCAACCCTGTTCTTGGTCGCGCCTTCGGCAACAAGCGTGGCTATGCAGCTTTCGAACCACGATCTACCGATGCGCTCGAAGAGATGTACACAGCACCGAGTGCTTCACCATTACAAACTGGTCGAATGACGATGGATGATGTCGTCGCCCGCACCGGCTTTCTCTTTGCAATCCTCGTTGCAGTAGGAGCAGCAGCTTGGTTTTTCAATGTCGGGTTCGGAATTGCCTTGATCGGTCTTCTAGGCGCATTCGGCTTGTCGCTCGTCATCTCATTCTCAAAGAGTGTACGACCCGCACTTGTGGTGACCTACGCCGGTCTTGAAGGACTTGCTATCGGTGCAATTAGCCGAGTATTCAACGAGGCTTATCCCGGAATTGTCAGCCAAGCAGTGATTGGCACCCTGGCCGCATTTGCTGGTGTGCTTATGTTGTACCGAAGCGGAAGACTTCGTGCAACGCCCCAATTCACCAGAATCCTCATGGGTGCGCTTATCGGTTACCTCGTACTCGGAGTTGCAAGTTTCATCGCTGCGCTCATGGGCGTCGGCGGTGGCTTTGGTTTCTACGGCGTAAGTGGGTTTGGATTGCTCCTGGCAGCTGGCGGAGTTGTCCTCGCCTCACTCTTCCTCGTTCTCGACTTCAATCAGATCGAAGAGGGAATTCGCCAAGGTGCAGGTGAGCAAGAATCATGGCGAGCAGCATTTGGCCTTATGGTCACAATCGTTTGGCTCTACCTTGAAATCTTGCGACTACTTGCAATCCTTCGCCGCGAATAATAAAACGGCGTAGATGCTCTAGGAGAGAGCCGCATATCGAAGATAACGATGTGCGGCTCTTCTCATTTCACTCGCTATTTCTTATGTGATCTTTATGGTTCATACGGTGCTGGTAAATGTGAACGGCGAGTCTCAGGAAGATTTAGAGTTCTGATAATCACCGGAGAAAGAAAGAGGGCGGCGATAAGAAAAGCTGCCGAATAACTCTCTTGGTCAGCGACAAAACCCATGGCAATCGGACCAACCATGAAGCCGAAATCACTGCTCATCTGCCAGGCAGCAATGACTCGACCGCTCTGACCTCGCGTAACATCGCCGACAAGCGCCGCTGGTGCACTGCTCATAAATGAGGCACCAAGTCCAGCAAGTGCCATACCGACAATGAATCCTGGATAGTTTTCCACGAAGGCGAACATAGCCAATCCAACTAGCGAGATCACACCACCTATCAAGATACTTGTTCGACGACCTCGCGAGTCAACAAACTTTCCTGCAGGTATCAGAGTCAACCCTTGAATTATTGTCGCGACTGCAAGCCCAATTCCGAGTGCGACCGGACGAAGACCAAGCCCCTCGGTGGCAAAGAGTGGGATGAGCGAGATGCGCACTCCAGTGATGGAACAGGCGGCAGCAAATGAGCAGAGAATTGCAACCTGGAAACCATGCACTCTGAATGCGTCTCGGATTCGCATCGTTACTTCGGCTCCACTTGTTCCCGCAGAATCAAGAGGTTGAGCACTACTTGAGTTTGCTAAATAGATCACTGCGACTAAACCCGCAGCGGCTACGGTGCAGCTGTATACGAAGAATGGCGCACGGAGTGAGAACTCGATGAGCGCGCCGCCAAACACAGGTCCTGCTATCGAACCAAAAAGATATCCAGATTGATAAGTGGACTGCGCTTGCCCCCTCTGATCATCAGAGACCACTCTAAGCAAGATAGTCGTTGCAGCAACGGTGAAGATTGCAGAGCCAAACCCTCCGGCGCCACGGAAGAAGAGCAGTTGATAATAATTTTGTGAGAATGCTGCAAGCAGCGCCGAGAATGAGACGATAAAAAGCCCCATAGCCATCATTTTCTGCGCACCAAATCGATCTACCAACCTACCTGCAGTGAGCCCCGTACTAAATCGCGCAAATGCAAAAAGGCTCACGACAGCTCCCGCTGCTGCTTGCGAGACCCCAAACGAACGGGCAAAAATGGGAGTGGCTGGTGCGATAAAACCAAAGCCTGCGGCAACGAGGAAGGCGACTGCCGCGAGGATGGGGACTTCGCGAGGTAACTGTCGAAATGGCCTTTTCATCATCTTTGAGGCTATCGTACGAGCGAGCACATTCCCTAGGAGTTATATGAGCGCGTCAATAATCGCCGAAGATCTGGTGAAGAGCTACGGCGCTGATCAGAAGGTTCGCGCCCTTGATGGGCTCTCACTCACTGTTGAAGAAGGAACGGTGCTCTCGCTTCTTGGGCCAAATGGTTCAGGAAAGACAACAACTGTCCGCATCCTGGCCACATTGCTGCGCCCGGATTCTGGTCGAGCCAGTGTCGCGGGCATCGATGTGTTGAAGCACCCTCAAAAAGTGCGCGAGGTCATCGGCCTCTCAGGTCAATATGCAGCAGTCGATGAAACGCTTACGGGTTGGGACAACCTCACAATGTTTGGCCGCCTGTATCACCTATCTAGTCGTGGTGCGAAGGCGCGAGCCGACGAACTGCTCGAGATGTTCTCACTCACAGATGCGGCAAAGCGCCCGATCAAGACATACTCCGGAGGAATGCGTCGACGACTTGACCTTGCAGCATCGTTGATTGTGCGACCCAAAGTTCTTTTTCTAGATGAACCAACTACGGGTTTAGATCCTCGAGGCCGACAAGAGATGTGGGAAGTAATCAACGAATTGGTAAAAGGTGGCGTCACTCTCTTGCTCACCACTCAATATCTAGAAGAAGCAGATCAACTCGCAGATGAGATTGTCGTGATTGATCGAGGTCATGTCATCGCTAAGGGAACTGCCGACTCATTGAAGAAGGAAGTTGGCGGCGAACGACTCGAGATTTCTGTTCCGGCGGAGAATTTGGCTCAGACCCGGCAATTAGTCGAGTCGCTCACTCGCAGCACGGCAACCGAGGATTTTCAGATGCATCGCATTTCAGTCGCTGCACCAGGGGGAACTGCAACTTTGGTTGAGGCGCTCAGGCAGTTAGATACTGCGGGGATACACCCGCTGGATATCGCATTGAAACGACCATCGCTTGATGATGTCTTCCTGGCATTAACGGGGCATAGCGCCGAAGAGTCGGAAGATGATCAGAAAGTAGCAGCCGGACGCTCTAAGCGAGGCAAGCGATGAAGGACGCTCTTGTCATCACCAAGCGCCAGTTGCTCCAATTACTTCGCGTCCCTGAAGTCTTGATTTTTTCTACCATCCAACCTGTGATGTTTGTACTGCTATTTCGTTATGTCTTTGGCGGTGCGATAAACACTCCGGGAGTGGACTATGTCCAACTCTTGATGCCGGGGATCTTCGTCCAGACTGTTGCCTTCACCGTGGCTAGCACTGCGCTAGGACTAGCGGAGGATATGCAAAAAGGTTTGATTGATCGCTTCCGATCGCTTCCGATATCTCGCTCGGCAGTAGTGGTTGGACGAACACTCGGAGATGCAACACTGAATGTCGTAGTTCTGATTGTGATGGCGTTGACTGGTTTGCTCGTTGGATGGCGACCGAGTTCAAGCATCCTGGAGATTCTTGCTGGGTTCCTCTTTCTTCTCATATTTGGCTACGCGATGTCGTGGATGGGAGTGCTAGTTGGCCTCTCCGTTCGTGACAGCCGAGTCGCAAACAGTGCGGTCTTTCTCTTCGTCTTCCCGATGACCTTCTTAAGTAATGCATTTGCCCCGACAACGGGAATGCCACGGCCACTGCAGTATGTTGCCGAATGGAATCCAGTTTCAACCATGGTCGCTGGTGTTCGTGATTTATTCGGCTTGGAACCGGTCTTTGGTGCGACAGCAAACTCTTTCCCCTCGCAGAATCCGCTATTGATGTCGCTCATCTACATCACATTGCTCATGGCAATTTTCATTCCCTTGAGCGTGCGGAAGTATAAAAATGTTACGCCGAAATAATATCTAGCCTAGATAAGGTTTGACCGAGAGCACCTTCACAATATTGCTCTTGCCATTAGGTAGCAGGTATTCGGTGCTGGCACCAATCTTCTTTCCTAAGACTGCAGCTCCAAGTGGAGACTTTTCGCTAAAGACTTTTACATTCTCTGCGCCGATTTCGCGAGAGCCTAGAAGGAATTCGATCTCTTCGCCAGCCATCTCGACGGTGAC
>CAZPIJ010000089.1:0-5377 GCA_964586805.1 uncultured Bifidobacterium sp.
GCTTACTCACAGGCGATAGCCTAGAGGCGTGAGAAAAGTAGAGCGAATCGACCCAATGGCGGTAGATGCCATGCGACTTCGCGATGCTCTGATCCATGCATTAGCTGGCGGCCCGGCAGTTGCGCTGACTTCGATTACAGACCATGAGGTTCCGGACGAGATCGCATTGATCATCCAGACCGGAGGCACGACAGGCGCTCCACGATCGGTCGCCTTGAGCGCAGCAGCGCTTCGCGCAAGCGCCGATGCCAGCAACGAACGACTTGGTGCCACCGCGAAAGATCGCTGGTCACTGCATCTACCACTCAATCACATCGCTGGCGTTAATCAACTTCTCCGTTCGATTGCATTGGGAACTGATCCAGTTTCACGCAGTGCGCAATTCATCTCGATTGTTCCCACTCAACTTCATCGAGCGCTTCGAGATAGCGCTGATCTTCTTGATCAACTTCGCAACGCGCGATCAGTGCTCATCGGCGGTGCTCAAGTGCCAGAATCACTCCTCGATCAGGGCTTGGCTGCAGGAATCAATCTGGTGACCAGTTATGGCATGACGGAGATGTGCGGTGGCTGCGTATTTGATGGCATCCCGCTCGCTGGGGTTCAGGCGAAAGTCGTAGCCAGTGGTCAACTTGCCTTGAGTGGACCGATGCGCGCAGCAGGTTATCTACATGATGGCATTATCGAAAGTAATGGCGCTTTTACTGGTGACTGGTTCATCACAAGTGACTTGGGATCGATAACTAGTGATGGCAGAGTGCACATCGTTGGTCGAAATGATGATGTGATCATCTCAGGTGGCGAAAAAATCTCAACCACTAGGGTCGCTGAGTTCCTCCAGAGCGCATTCCCCAACATCGAGGTCTACGCAGTGGGTGTTCCCGATGAGCAATGGGGAGAATCGCTTCGAATCGTGATCGTCAACTCCCAACAGGCAAAGCAGATCACTCTCAGAGAGTTGCGCTCACTAGTCGCAGAATCAATCGGTCGGGCGGCTGCGCCTGGTTCATTGCTATTACTCGATGAGATGCCATTAAAGGCTAACGGCAAGATAGATTTTGCCTTCTTGATCGGCGCAGCGGCGACCGAGATCTACCAGGGATAAGTCTGAACAACGACGAAAGATAGGTAGCTATGGCAAGTGCACGAGAATGGATTGGCGGCGCACGACTACGAACGCTGCCAGCAGCAGTTGCACCAGTCTTAGTCGGTACATCTATGGCTGCGCCCAAACCAGTATGGAGTAATGCGCTTTTAGCGCTGCTGGTGGCGCTGGCACTTCAGATAGGGGTCAATTTCTCTAACGACTACTCCGATGGAGTTCGAGGGACTGATAGCGAGCGAATCGGACCGAAAAGATTGGTAGGAAGCGGTGCGGCACCGGCGCGATCAGTGTTAGCAGTTGCGCTCGCCTTCTTTGCACTCGCAGCGCTAGTTGGTCTGGTGCTCGCGCTCCGTTCTTCACTCTGGTTGATTCTCATCGGCGCGCTCTCGATTCTGGCGGCCTGGGGATATACCGGTGGCAAGAACCCTTATGGCTATCGAGGGCTAGGCGAAATTTCAGTTTTCCTCTTCTTTGGGGTGATCGCAGTTGTCGGAACATATTTCGTGCAGAGCGAGCAATTGTCATTACTTGCCTTTTACGCGGCAATACCCGTTGGCGCACAGGCGTGCGCAATTCTCGTGATCAACAACCTTCGGGATTTGAATAAGGACGCTGCCGTTGAGAAGAAGACATTGGCTGTCAGAATAGGAGAGAAAAGAACTCGAGCGCTCTTTGTTTGCCTTCTTCTTGGTAGTAATTTCCTAGGGATTGCCACCGCTTTTAGCAGGCCCTGGACGGCACTGACTTTATTACTTCTTCCCTTCTCGACATACCTGTGCATTGCAGTGCTCAAAGGTGCAGGTGGTCGAGATTTGATCAAAATTCTGCAACGCACAGCCTTTTTTCAACTTCTCTTTGCCCTAATTTATGCTGCTGGATTCGTCGGGAGCGCCTGAGCAGAAATTCTTATATACTCACTCTCATGATTCGCATCCTGCTGTTGATATCGATTGCAATCACCGTTTATGCATTTGTCGATTGCGCACGAACTCCACAGGAAGAAGTTCAGAAACTTCCTAAATGGGCATGGTTGCTCTTGATTGTTCTCTTTAGCCCCTCACCCATCGTGAGCGTGGCATGGTTAGTTATCGGCAAGCAACGCGGACGGGGCAATGGTGGTCGGCGAAAGCCACCTCGAAAAATCATCCCGCCTGACGATAATCCCGATTTCCTACGGAATCTCTAACGAGCAGACCGGTGATCGATCCGGTTATAGACCTGAATAAGTATGTTTGCCTGTTCCCCAGATATTTACATATATATAGTTGAAGAGGAAAGTCGAACCAGCAATCAGGCATAGCCACGCAGCGCGGCGCCCCTTCCATCCTGCAGTTACTCGTGCATGCAAGTACGCCGCATAACCGACCCAGGTGATGAAAGACCAGGTCTCTTTCGGATCCCAACCCCAATAACGACCCCATGCGGCTTCGGCCCAAATTGCACCCGCGATGATCGCGAAAGTCCATAGTGGAAATACCAATGCGACCAAACGATATGAGAGTTGATCAAGGCTCTCTAGTGAGGGAAGTCGTCTGGCCCATTCAGGCCGTTCTCCATCCCGATTCTTCTCGATCTGCTCCAGAATCAAATATGCGCCCGCGATGCAATTGGCCAAGAGGAAAACTCCGCCCGAAATGATTGCAGCAGAGACATGGATAACTAACCACGGAGATTTCAAAGCGGGTACCAACGGCGCACTTGGGACATAAAGCAAGGTAACTGCTGTACCCAGTGTCAATAGTGATGCGAAGGTGATGAGGATTCCAAGCCACCGCACTTCAAACTTGAGCGAGGCAACTAAATACGCGAAAGTGAATGCGAGTGCACCGGTGATAGAGAACTCATACATATTTCCCCATGGAGCGCGGCCGGCAGAGAGACCACGAGCAAGGACGCCGACAAATAAAATCAAGAAATAGAGAATGGTCAGCGCCTGAGCAACACGGAGCACCTTTTGTAGTCGGGTGATTGTCGTCTTTGAATCGCCTACTCGAATTGCCCAAGCAAGTTCATAGGCGAAGACGAGAAAAGCGATTGCGCAAACAGCCATGCTGGCATAGATCAAATCATTCGAAAGATATGCCCAGTCGCTCTTTGACATTCGTTACTCCTGTTTACTCATGTTTACTCATGTTGCTGCCTGATCGGTCAGGAGCGCTACTAAAACCTTGATTTCCTGATCTAATCCGGGTGAACGCGTTAAGCCTGCAATATGCACGATGGTATCGCCATATTTTGCGCTCACGCGAACCCAGATTCGATGGCGACGGCCGAAAAGTGACACAAGTAACCCACAGAGAATTAGAACCGCACCCACCAGTGAATACGCTTTACCTGGGTCGCGGACCACTTGCAGGTTGACCCATGGCGTGAATCCATCAAAAGTGATTGAACCAACGCCACCCGGCAACGACCACTGCTGACCAGGAGTGAGCGCTGTCAATCCGATCTGAGTGAGCTTCTCGGTGTTAATCCGATAGACCGATTGTGGGATTCCTGAATCCAACCCAAGATCACCACTCCAGGCTGCAAGATCGAGTACTGGCTTGAGCGCCTCAGGAAAGGTCGAGAAACCCCCGCGTTCAGCGGTGCGATCGGCTGTAGGCAGGAATTTCGCAACGAAACCAATTTGCGGATCCATATCTGGAACTTTGATTGCACCAATCGAAGTGAGATTTCCATCTTGCGGCAAGAACGGAATCGCCCCTCGTAAGACGATATCGCCCGTTCGATTTCGCACCGTGACAATAGGTGAATATCCATTGGCTTGTAGATAGACCCGAGTATCTCCAAAGGTTAGCGGCTTGTTCACTTTGACTACGACATCTCGAGGTGCACTTTCTGGCGTATCAACTACACGAACATCCAATCGGTAATCAAGTGGAGCATTGGTGACTAGATCGTATTTCGGGGTGAATTTCTTGACCGTAATCGTGAATGGAGGAATATCGTCAATGCCAAAGAGTGCACCGGTATTCAATGAATCGTAACTCGTGGCGACATTAGTGAAAGTCTCACCTTCAGTAACAATCACATCTGCCCGCATGCCGCCCAAGGAACCAAAGGCAACACCGATGAGCAACACAATCAAAGAGAGATGAAAGAGCAAGTTACCCGTCTCTCGAATGAAGCCCTTCTCTGCACCAATCGAGTCTGGCAATCTACGGATTCGATAACGCCGCTTGCGTAGTTCGGCTTCAACTAATTCCAGAATCTGAGATTCAGATCGGCTCTCTGAGATGAATTCGTTGAATTCTTCGAGTCGATCGAGATTCTTCGGAGTGATCGGTGGCAATGCCCGTGCACTCTTAAAATGCTCCCAAGTCCTTGGCACCACACAACCAATCAACGAAATGAAGAGCAAGATATAGATTGCGCTAAACCATGGTGACGAGAAGACATCGAAAAGTGAGAGTCGATCCAACCAGCGCGCTAATGATGGATTAGTGCCGAAATATTCATTGACTAATAATGGATTTTGCGAGCGCTGCGGGAAGATTGACCCAGGAATTGATGCGATTCCCAATAAAAGCAGGAGCACCAGGGCAGTTCGCATACTTGTTAGTTGTCGCCATATCCACCTCAGGAATCCAATTCCGCTGAGTTGAGGCGGTTGGGTGTCGTAGGAGATGCTCATAGCGCCACCACGAAAGTTGAAGCCCAGCCTTGAAGCCAGCTTTCAACATCGTTCCAAATGCCGGTCAACTGGGCTAATCCGAGAAGAATCAGCGAAATTCCGCCGATATACGAGAGCGCGCGTTTGGGCAATCGATTGAACACTCGAAGCGCGCGGGCAATACCAAAAGCCGCGAGCAAGAACGGCAGACCTAATCCGATGCAATAGCCCACCGAAAGAAAGGCACCACGAAGAGCGCTCTCTTCGTTCAAAGCCAACGCCTGTACCGCAGCAAGAGTTGGTCCGATACATGGTGTCCAACCGATTGCGAAGAGCACGCCAAGAAAAGGTGCAAAGAGTAATCCCCCATCAGTTTTCATTCGAGGGCGAAATTGGCGATTGTTCCGGAAGAGTCCAAGGAAGAGCACGCCCATGATGATTGTGAAAACTCCAAGAACTTGGCTAATCCCGCGTTCGCGGACTAGAAGAGTATTCCCGACGCCACCAAAGAGCGCTCCGTATGAAATGAAAACAGAACTAAATCCAACGATGAAGAGAGTTGTGCCAAAAACAAGTCGTGCTCGCCGTTTGGGATGGGCCAACTCTGCGCCTGATAACCCTGAAACATATGCCAGATACGCTGGAACCAGCGGTAA
>CAZPIJ010000090.1:0-4811 GCA_964586805.1 uncultured Bifidobacterium sp.
CCCTAACCTTCTGATCCGTAGTCAGATGCTCTATCCGTTGAGCTACGGGCGCAATGCTTCACAGGAGCATGCAGAGCCTACTAGGTGCTCTTGACCCCACCCAAACTCAACAACTCAGACCACGAAACTACCTTTCGTCGCGGCCGTCCCGCTGCTTCTCCTGACGACAGCTCTACCTGATTGATTGCAGACCAACCATCGTGTGAGATGACCTTGTCGGGGTCGATATGTGATGAGATTTCCCCGGTTCCCTTGGGAGACTCTGGTAGCTCAGAAAGAATGCGCTTTACAACATCACTTGAATCGCTCTTATTCGTACCAATCACACCCGAAGGCCCTCGTTTTGCCCAACCGACTACATAAACACCCTCGCGAACTTTTCCTTCGTCGTTTGCGATCCGCCCGCGTTCTCTCGGCACTCCTGGAATTTCGACACCCTCATAACCAATAGCGGTTATCAACAAATCACAGGGGAACTCAATAATCTCATCGGTAGCAGTGACTTTCTCGCCCTCGACCTTATTCACTGCAAAACGGACTCGTTCTACCCGCTCACTTCCTATCGCTTCAAGTGGGGTCAATAAGAAAGCTAACGAAAGCTTCCGCTCACTCCCGCGGTGCTCTGCACGAGCAATCTCGCGCATGGCCTCAAGATTGGAGCGAAGGTCCTTCTCGTTCTCCAGCCGAGAACCGACTCTCTCCAAAGCAGCATCAATTTGTTCTTCCTTTATATACACATCAGTCTCATGCAACTTGGGTAGCTCTCGGAGTTCAGGAGAGGTGAATGCGGCATGTTCAGGCCCACGACGACCAACAATGGTCACATCACGGATCGAACTGCTATGAAAAAGATCAAGTGCATGATCTGCGATATCGGTAGGAGATAGTTCATGTGGAACTAGTGCCAGCATTCGACCACAGTCCATGGCAACATTTCCTGCACCGACAACAATCGCGTATTTTCCATCTAAACGAGGATTTACATCTACAAAATCAGGGTGACCGTTATACCAAGGCACAAATTCTGCAGCGGAGATTACTCCGGGAAGATCCTCCCCGGGAATTCCTAATTTCTTTCCAAGTGAAGTACCAGTTGCTAAGATAACTACATCGTAAAGTTTCTCTAAATCAGCGATATGAATATCTCGTCCTAATTCGATATTTCCGAAATATCGATAATTTGGCTCTGCGGCGATTTTTTCGAATACCTTCGTAACACTTCTGATCTTTGGATGATCTGGAGCGACACCACTTCGCACTAATCCCCACGGAGTGGGCAGTCGATCAAACATGTCGATGAGAAAATCTCGTTGTTGATCGGCTGAATTGTTTAGCGCCTGAGCTGTGAAATAACCTGCAGGACCAGCGCCAACGATTGCCACCCGGTAGGTCGCCAAGGGTTCCTCCATGAATTCTGATTAGGAGGTAATCCTACTCTGAGAGATCATGGTTAATGCTGCCGTTGCGGCTTCGTAGCCTTTGTCCTCTTTACTTCCTGGAATTCCAGATCGTGCATGTGCTTGTTCCAGAAAATCACACATGAGGACGCCAAAACCAATTGGCTTTGAGAATTTCAGTTGAACATCCATGACTCCTTGAGTAACACCTTGACAAACATAATCAAAGTGCGGCGTCTCACCTCTGAGCACTAGACCCACGACTACTACTGCATCGAATCCGTCTTCGAAAGCATGTTGCGCTGCAAGTGGTAGTTCAAAAGAACCCGGAACCACGCGCTCTGCAACATCTTGTATTCCTGCTGCCACGCATGCTCTTCTGGCACCAGCAACGAGCTCGGCGCAGATCTCGGGGTGCCAAGAAGCTGAAATTATCGCGATTTTCGCCGTAGGCAATTGTGGCAGTGAAATTATTGGCGATGCACCACTCATCATTCGACCTTTCGCAGATGGCCCATTCGGTCGGCCTTGGTTTGGAGATACCGTCTATTTTCCGCGTGCACCTGAGTCGATAGTGATTCGATTTTTACCCCGAAACCAGCTGCTATCAAATGCTCGACTTTCTCGGGATTGTTAGAAAGTAAAGTAAATTCTCTCGCGCCTAAAATCTCGAGGATGTCTATCGCATCGTCCCACTCTCTGCCGTCGATGGGCAAGCCGAGGGAAAGATTCGCATCGATGGTATCTAAACCTTGATCTTGTAGCTGATATGCCTGCAATTTCTTATCGAGCCCGATTGCCCGTCCTTCGTGGTCGCGAAGATAGATGACATATCCACTACCATGATTCTTAATAATCTCGCGGGATAATTGAAGTTGTTCACCACAATCGCAGCGCCTTGAACCAAGAACATCTCCGGTAAAACATTCCGAATGAATTCGTATCTTCGGATTTATTCCTGAACCGTATTTGAGAATCACATGCTCACGATGTTTCAAAGCATCGAAGGTGGCAATCTGCCAATCGCCATCATCAGAGGGCAAGTCAGTCCAACTCAGTGAAGGTGCAACAACTGGTGCCTTGATTGACCGGGTGATGGAGAGTTCGGCAAGCTCTGCAACCGTAATAACTGGAATGTGATATTTCTGCGCGAATTCTTCTAAGGCTTTTCCACGAGCCATCGATCCGTCATCGTTCACGATCTCTGCTAGCAACGCATAGGCTGGCGCCTTCACCAGCAACGAGAGCACGACTGCGGCCTCGGTATGCCCTGACCTGCCTTGTAACAAATCACGATCTGCAATGAGGGGGAAGATGTGCCCAGGACGCGCGAAGGTTTCTGCTGTTGAATTCTCATCTGCAAGAGCCTGGATGGTCTGCGTCCGCTCTTGTGCGCTGACGCCAGTGGTAATCCCCTCCTTCAAATCAACAGAAACCGTAAAAGCTGTGCCCCGCTGATCTTGATTGCGCTCAAGCATTCTTGGGAGGCCAAGGCGTCGGGCGCTCGATTCGGTCATAGCAACACAGAGGATCCCCGTAGTGTGGCGAACGATGAACGCACTCTGCTCTGGAGTGAGCAAGTCCGCTCGCACGATGAGATCGCCCTCGTTCTCACGCGACTGGTCATCTGTAACTATGACAAGCCCGCCAGAACGATAATGCTCTAAGGCATGGAGCAAGTTTGCTTGCTTATTCATTCTTCCCGCCTTTGCTAATCAATCGCTGAACATACTTTGCCAATACATCTACCTCGATATTCACAGTGTCGCCGATTAACTTCTCAGAGAGATTAGTTTTGGTGAGCGTCTCTGGTATCAACCAAACAGTTACTGCATGAGTCGAATCATCTATTTCACCAACGGTTAGTGAGACGCCATCAAGTGCAATAGATCCCTGATTGACAATGAATGGCGCGAGTTGCTCTGGAATTCGTACGACAAATTTCTCCCATTTCTCACCAGGAGCGCGCTCGATAACTTCGCCAATGCCATCTACATGGCCCTGGACGATGTGGCCGCCCATTAGCGAATCCAGTCGAGCAGAGAGTTCAACATTTACTGAAGAACCCTCGTCTAATTTTCCGAGGTTTGTCATTCGAAGAGTCTGCACCATTACATCAGCAACAAAAGTGTTGTCGGTGACTTCGATAGCGGTGAGACAAACACCGTTTATTGCTATTGAATCACCCTTAGAGAGATTGGAGACGCTATTAGGGGCATGGATGGTGAGAACTGCAGACGAATTGTTCTTCGATATCTTTCTGACTCTTCCGAGTTCTTGAATTAATCCGGTAAACATCAGCTTCGCACCCGCCGATAGTGAGTTTTTACATCGGGACCTATTTGATAGGTGCCTAAAGACTCCCATTGGATGGCATCCGAAAGAGATTCAATCCCCAAGTCGGCAATCCAAGCTTTTCCTGAGCCCAATATCTTCGGAGCCTGGTAGATGACCAATTCATCGACTAAATCTCTGCTCAATAGTGCGGAGAGGAAAGTACCGCCAGATTCAACAAGGGCATGATTGATCCCAGATTTATTCAACGAGCAAATAAGCGCCTCAAGGTCTCGCGACTGCAGGTGGATGAACCCTTCGGCAGATACATTCCGATTTCCCATCACGATTCGTTCAGGCGTTGGGGCACCATCAATCCGTGGGAGAAGTGAAGGCATATCAACTATGAAGGTTTCGGTGCTTGTGACTACTGCCCCGACCTGCGCTCGTAAACGCTGCACATCGTGTCGAGATTCTTCTGAGGTGATCCATTTTGATGTGCCATCCATTGCTGCGATATAGCCATCAAGTGTTACAGCGACTTTTGCTGTGATCAATGGGCGGCCATTGTTGATCCGGAATAACCAGGCTCGTTGTTCAAACTCTAGAGCTGCACTTCGCTGAAAAATTACATCAATACCCGCACTCCTGAGCGCTTGTGCACCGCCACTTGCGATTGGATTGGGATCGGCGAGGGCGTAAACCACTCTTTGGATTCCACTTTCCTTGATAACTTCTGTGCACGGACCTGTTGTCCCGCTGTGATTGCAAGGTTCAAGTGAAACATAGAGAGTGCCGCCGCGCGCTTTTGCTCCTGCTTGTTTTAGCGCCACAACTTCTGCGTGCTCGTCTGAGATTTTCTTTTTATGTGCGCCCTCAGCGACGAATTGACCATCTGCGTTGTAGACAATGGCGGCCACATTGGGATTATGAACACACCAACCCGAGGCGGCGCGCGAAAGTACAGCGAGATCAGAGAAGATCTCATCGGTGGTTTTCGCCTGGTTCACTCGTACCCCTTCGCTCATCAATCAAGCGTTTTCGGGGTGGCAGAAAGATAATTAGAGCCAGCAACCACTCAAAAAAGAGCAGCGCTCGCTACATTCGTTATCTCTCATCCGGACTTTAACCGTCGGTCTC
>CAZPIJ010000091.1:0-4807 GCA_964586805.1 uncultured Bifidobacterium sp.
ACTCCGATGAGTCAACATCGTGGTATGCGCCATCAAGAAGAGTGACTTGTACATCTGTTAATGGATAACCAGCGAGCGGACCTGACTGCATCGCTTCTTGGCATCCGGCGTCGACCGAAGGGATGTACTCCTTGGGAACGCGTCCTCCTGTGACTTTATTGACGAACTCGTAGCCGCCCTCTTTGCCTGGCTCGAGTGGATGAAGAGCAATTTGAATTTTTGCGAATTGACCAGAGCCACCAGTTTGCTTCTTGTGGGTGTAGTCGTGCCGTTCGACTGCCTTGCGCAAGGTCTCTCGATAGGCGACCTGAGGCTTACCAACATTCGCCTCGACCTTGAATTCGCGGCGCATTCGATCCACGAGGATTTCAAGGTGGAGTTCGCCCATACCGGCGATGATTGTTTGGCCAGTCTCTTCGTCGGTGCGAACATGGAATGTGGGATCTTCTTCAGCTAGGCGTTGGATTGCAGTACCCAACTTCTCTTGATCACCCTTGGTCTTTGGTTCGATCGCGATATGAAGAACCGGATCAGGGAACTCCATCGATTCGAGAATTACCGGATTAGATGAATCACAAAGGGTCTCACCAGTGGTGGTGTCCTTTAGACCCATCACTGCAATGATCATTCCGGCGGTTGCGGTTTCGCGCTCTTCTCGCTTGTTGGCATGCATTTGGTAGATCTTGCCAATCCGCTCTTTGCGATCTTTTGTGGAGTTGAGGACCTGATCGCCCGCGCTGAGCGTGCCTGAGTAGACCCGAACGAAAGTGAGTTTTCCTAGATGAGGATCGCTCATGATCTTGAAAGCGAGTGCAGAGAAGGGCTCTTTGGGATCTGGCTTACGAGAGATCTCCACTGAGGAATCGCCCTGCTTGTGTCCGACGATAGCCGCTACATCCAATGGGCTTGGCAAATAACGAGTGACAGCGTCGAGCATGGGCTGCACACCCTTGTTCTTGAATGCAGAACCGGTGAGAACTGGAGTCAACTTGTCGGCAAGGGTCGCACGACGAATACCGGCGATGATCTCGGCTTCGGAGATGTCATGACCTTCGAGGTACTTCTCCATGATTGCATCATCGGCTTCAGCAAGAGTCTCGATGAGTAGGTGACGAGCTTCGTCGGCCTTTGCCTTGAGGTTCGCTGGAATCTCTTCGACGATGTAGTCCTCGCCCTTCTTAGTTTCGCCAGGCCAGACCAATGCCTTCATCGCGATGAGATCGACGACGCCAATGAAATCTGCTTCGGCACCAATCGGCATTTGCAGCACAAGCGGAGTTGCATTGAGACGAGATTTGATCATGCCAACGCACATGTCGAAATTTGCACCAGTGCGGTCGAGTTTATTTACGAAACAGATTCGTGGAACATTGTATTTATCAGCTTGGCGCCAAACAGTCTCAGATTGAGGTTCAACTCCAGCAACACCATCGAAGACGGCAACTGCGCCATCGAGAACTCGAAGTGATCGTTCGACCTCGACTGTGAAATCGACATGGCCGGGAGTATCAATGATGTTGATGAGATGGTCGTTCCAGAAGCATGTTGTAGCTGCGGAGGTAATGGTGATGCCGCGCTCTTGCTCTTGCTCCATCCAGTCCATGGTGGCTGCGCCTTCGTGGACTTCACCAATCTTGTAATTGACTCCGGTATAAAAGAGGATTCGCTCAGTTGTCGTGGTTTTACCCGCGTCGATATGAGCCATGATCCCGATGTTCCGGACCTTGGCGAGGTCAATTACTGAATCAACAGCCACTTTTTATATCTCCCTATTACCAGCGGTAGTGAGCAAACGCCTTGTTTGCTTCTGCCATCTTGTGAGTGTCTTCGCGCTTCTTAACTGCTGCACCAAGACCATTACTTGCATCGAGCAATTCGTTCGTTAAGCGCTCTGCCATAGATTTCTCACGACGAAGTCGAGAGAAACCGACGAGCCAACGCAGTGCAAGCGCCGTTGCACGGGCTGATTTCACTTCGACGGGAATCTGGTAGGTAGCGCCACCCACGCGACGACTGCGAACTTCAAGAGTTGGCTTGACATTGTCGAGTGCGCGCTTCAAGGTGATTAATGGATCTCCTTGGGTCTTCTCGCGGCAACCTTCAAGTGCGGTGTAGACGATCTGTTCTGCTGTAGAACGCTTGCCATGAAGGAGCACCTTGTTGATCAAAGCGGTGACAACAGGTGAGTTGTAAACCGGATCAGCAATGACCGGACTCTTGGCGGCAGGACCTTTCCGTGGCATTACTTCTTCTCCTTCTTTGCACCGTAGCGGCTGCGAGCTTGCTTGCGATTCTTGACGCCTTGGGTATCGAGTGAACCGCGAATGATCTTGTATCGCACGCCTGGTAGATCTTTGACGCGACCACCACGAACAAGAACGATTGAGTGCTCTTGGAGGTTATGGCCTTCACCTGGGATGTATGCGGTGACTTCCATGCCACTGGTCAGACGGACACGAGCAACTTTACGAAGTGCAGAGTTCGGCTTCTTTGGAGTAGTCGTATACACACGGGTGCATACGCCGCGGCGTTGAGGAGAGCCCTTGAGTGCAGGGGTACTCGTCTTCGCGCTCTTATCCGAGCGTCCTTTGCGAACCAACTGTTCAATCGTTGGCATACCTATTACTCCTTACTCGTGCTACTCGTTTAACCAGTGTTGCCAGTGCAATTCGATTCCGGCGGACGCGCTACCCATCCGCCGACCCACGAGGTCGGGCGTGTCGGATTGGGATCACAAGGCGCCGGGCTTTCAAAAGGCAGAGGGCGAGAGTAACGGAATCACTCTCGCCCGGTCAAAACGGCGTAAAACTTACCCGTCTACCCAAAAAGCTCTAGTAGCGGGGTACCTCATAATCATCGAGTCGAACCGCCTCGCCGGAGCCTTGGCTCTCAAAGGGGGTGAAGTCGTACTCTTGATAATTGGCGTAAACAGCGGCTTTCGCCTCTTCGGTCGCCTCGACCCGGACATTTCGGTAGCGAGAGAGGCCAGTTCCGGCAGGGATCAACTTGCCGATGATGACATTCTCTTTGAGGCCCACGAGATTATCGCGGCGCTCGCCGAGGGCGGCATCGGTGAGGACCCGGGTGGTCTCCTGGAAGGAGGCGGCCGAGAGCCAGGATTCGGTAGCAAGTGATGCCTTGGTGATACCCATTAATTCAGCGCGGCCGCTCGCAGGAGTACCGCCGTTAGCAACGACTCGACGGTTCTCACCCTCGAAACGAACTCGCTCGACCAATTCTCCTGGAAGGAAGAGGGTATCCCCCGCCTCCAGAATGGTGATGCGCTTGAGCATCTGGCGGACGATCACCTCGATGTGCTTATCGTGGATCGCGACACCTTGAGTGTCGTAGACCTTTTGGATCTCTTCAACCAAGTGCACTTGCGTTGCTCGTGGACCGAGGATTCGCAAGACATCCTTAGGATCGATAGTTCCCGGAATCAACTTCTGGCCAACATCTACTCGATCACCATCGTTGACAAGAGGCTTCCGGTTTCGCGGGATTGGATAAGCGATCTCTTCATTTCCATTATCTGGAGTGATGACAATTCGCTTACCGCCAGCGTTCTTCGGATCATCTTCGAATCGGACTCGACCAGCATGCTCAGCGATAGGCGCCTTTGCTTTCGGTTCGCGAGCTTCGAAGAGTTCGACGACACGGGGCAGACCGTGGGTGATATCTCCCTGACTCTGCGCAGCTCCACCAGTGTGGAAGGTACGCATTGTCAACTGAGTTCCCGGTTCACCGATTGATTGTGCGGCGATGATTCCAACTGCTTCGCCGACATCAACCAGATGTCCCGCAGCAAGTGAGCGACCATAACAAGCAGCGCATTGCCCAACCTTGCTCTCGCAAGTGAGTACCGAACGAACTTTCACAGCTTCGATACCTGCAGCCAACAATCCTTCGATGAGTTCATCACCGAGGTCGGTATTTGCACTGCCGATTACTTCACCATTGACTACGACATCCTCAGCAAGGTTCCGCGAATAGACCGAGTACTCGACATTCTTTAGTCGTACTAGCTCTCCCGCTTCGTTCTTGCGAGCGATTTCAAGTGTGAGACCACGATCGGTTCCGCAATCCTCTTCGCGGATGATGACATCTTGCGCCACATCGCAAAGGCGACGAGTGAGGTAACCAGAGTCGGCAGTTCGTAGAGCGGTGTCCGCAAGTCCTTTTCGAGCACCGTGGGTCGAGATGAAGTACTCCAATACAGAGAGGCCTTCGCGGAAGTTGGACTTGATTGGACGAGGGATGATCTCACCCTTGGGATTAGCAACCAATCCACGCATACCCGCAATCTGACGGACCTGCATCATGTTTCCGCGAGCACCAGAGAAGACCATCATCCACACCGGATTACGACGAGGGAAGTTCTTCTCCATCTCGGCAGCAACTTCGTTGGTTGCCTTCGTCCAGATCTCAATGAGCTCCTGTCGGCGCTCATCGTCGGTGATGAGACCTTGTTCGTACTGTTTCTGTACGCGCTCGGCATCGGACTCGTATCCATCAAGAATCTTCTGCTTGTTCGGTGGAGTCACAACATCTTCGATTCCAATCGTGACACCAGCGCGGGTTGCCCAATGGAAACCAAGTGCTTTGAGACCATCAAGTGTCGTTGCAACATCGACTTTCGGATAGCGCTCAGCGAGAGTGTTGACGATGGCGCCAAGTTGTTTCTTGGTGACATCTTCCTCGATGTATGGGAAGTCAGCAGGTAGCGCTTCGTTGAATAGCGCGCGGCCAAGAGTCGTGGAACGAATTTCGCCATCAATCCGAATCTTGATCTTTGACTGAAGCGAGA
>CAZPIJ010000092.1:0-4780 GCA_964586805.1 uncultured Bifidobacterium sp.
CCCATGGGCGCGGGCATAGGCGATTTGATGTGCGATAAATGGAACGCCTGCCAACTTCACCATAGGTTTTGGAGTATGAAGTGTCAGCGGAAGTAATCGCGTGCCTTTGCCACCGACGAGGAGAATTGCTTCCATCTACTGAACTATGCCAATCGCTCGATAGCACGTCGGATATCTGCATCGCTAGCAGTTAAAGCAACGCGCACATGGTGCGAGCCTTTCTCGCCATAAAAAATTCCCGGAGTGATCAAGATTCCCCGGTGCGCTGCCCACTCAACAGTCTGCCAACACTCCTCACCACGAGTAGCCCACAGGTAAAGCCCGGCCTCAGAGTGTGTGATTGTGAAACCTGAGTCCAATAGGGCGGACTTGAGTAACTCGCGCCGCGCGCGGTACCGCTCTCTCTGAGCTGGGACTTCTGCAGGATTATCAAGAGCTGCTGCCATCGCCATTTGAATTGGGGCCGGCATAATCAATCCGAGATGTTTTCGCACCTCACGAATCTGTGCAATGAGCGATGGGTCGCCGGCGATGAATGCGGCGCGATAGCCAGCTGCATTGAAACTCTTCGAGAGTGAATGGACAATCAATAGACCTGAAGAATCTCCATCGGCGGCGTGAAGTAGTGAGCGCGGTTCGCAATCCCAACCCAATTCAAAGTAGCACTCATCGCTTGCAATGATGGTCTTGGTGCTACGCGCCCAGGTGATGATCTCTTGAAGTTGCGACTGACTTAAAACCCGCCCGTGTGGGTTTGCTGGACTATTAATCCAAACCAAATCAGCATCTTTTGGCCATTCATGAACATCGTCGCCAACGGCAACGCACTCGGCGCCAGCAACTAATGCGCCTACTTGATAGGTGGGGTAAGCGATCTCTGGAATCACAACCTTCTTTGCCTGGATAAGCGTCGGCAGCAAACCGACTAACTCCTTGGAGCCGATAGTGGGCAAGAAATCCAAAGGTCCCACTTCGAAAAATTTTGATCTAATCCAACGCTCAAGACTGGCGCGCAATGCGGCGCTGCCAATAGTCAACGGATATCCAGGGGCATTTCCGCCGGCGGCAAGCGCGCTTTGCATCGCCCGTGGCGAATCGTCGACGGGGGTGCCAATGGAGAGATCGATTAATCCGTCGCTATGGCTGCTGGCGGTCTTCTTGTATGGCGCGAGTAAGTCCCACGGAAAGTCGGGAAGTCTCACGTCACTAACGCCCTCACTACCCTTTCGGGCGCGCCGCAACTACTGGGTGATCGCTCTCCTGAGCACCAACTTTGCTCGCTCCGCCAGGGGAGCCAAGCTCACCAAAGAACTCCTCGTTAATCGACTTGAACTCACTGAACTCACCAGGGACATCGTCTTCATAGTAAATCGCTTCGACCGGGCAGACGGGCTCGCATGCGCCGCAATCTACGCATTCATCCGGCTGGATGTAGAGCATTCGTCCGCCCTCGTAGATGCAATCAACTGGGCATTCCTCGATGCATGACTTGTCCTTAACGTCGATACATGGCCCGGCGATGATGTATGTCAACGTGATCCCCTCACTCGTGTTTCCCGAGCTAATTATGCTGCCTCGCTCGCGGATTTCCACTCTATGCTGGTGAATATGGCTGCTCATTCAGATAGGCGCTCTCCTGGGCTCGGTGACATCGGCTCACGGGTCACCATTCGCCTCCATGATGAAGAGCCGGGGAAGTTTCGTGACGTTCTGGGCCATCTCGTCGACCTCACGCATATTCGCGATAAACATGGCGTGCTCAAGACCTTCGACCCGAACCAGATTGCCATCTGGAAGAAGCTGGATTGATCCATGCGCCTATATGACACCAAGGAACAAGAAAAGCTCGAGGTGAAAGCTTCATCGCGCGGCACCATTGATATCTATTGCTGTGGTCCCACCGTGTATCGCTTTGCGCACGTGGGAAATATGCGCACTTTCTTACTCGGAGATTTGATTCGCCGCACATTACGCGCCGAAGGTGCGCAGTATCGATACATCCAGAACATCACCGATGTCGGACACCTCAACGATGATGTCAACATCGAAGGGCTGGCTGACGACAAAATACTCGCGCAAGCAAAACTTGAGCAAAAGGACCCATTCGAGATTGCCCGCTTCTACGAAAGCGCCTTTCACCAGGATCTTGCTGCACTCAACATCTTGCCAGCAGATGCCTACCCCAAGGCGAGTGAATCAATCTCATTAATTACCGATTTAATAGCCCAGCTCATTTACCTTGGCGCCGCTTACCAAGGCGCTGATGGCTCCCTCTACTTTGCAGTCCGAAGCTTTAAAAGTTATGGCGCAATTAGCCATAACACCCTCGATCAACTTCGAGCCGGCCACCGGTTTAATATCGATGAGGGTGAAACTGGGAAACTTTTCCATGCTGATTGGGCTTTGTGGAAGGCTGCTGCAGCGAATCGAGAGATGACCTGGCCAACTCCTTGGGGGGTTGGTTTTCCTGGCTGGCATATCGAATGTTCTGCGATGTCACTTCACTATTTCCCGCAAGGGGTATCGCTCCATCTAGGAGGCATCGACCTGCGATTCCCGCATCATGAAAATGAACGGGCGCAGAGCAATGTTGCGACAAACTCTGAGTTCGTCAAGCAATGGGTCCACGGGGAACATCTCCTATTCAATGGGCGGAAGATGGCAAAGAGTGCCGGCAATGTCGTGCACGTATCCGATCTCATCTCCCGGAAAATTGATCCGCTTGCGCTTCGATTGCTTTTCCTTGAGAACCATTACCGGACTCAAATGAATTTGACTTGGGAGAGCATCGAAGCTGCTGATACGACCTTAAAACGTTGGCGGAAAAAGATTGCAGCATGGCCAAAAAACGGCGTTGTTCGCCCCGATTATCTTGCCAAAATTCTCGAATCATTTAGTGATGACTTGGATACCGCCTCTGCGATGTTGCTACTAAGAAAGTTGGAACGTGAAGAATCTGTATCTGATAACGATAAGCGAGCAACTTTTATCGTCGCCGACGAGTTGCTGGGTCTTGAGTTGGATCGCGCGGATATAGTGGTGGTTTCGGAAGAAATCCAAAAGCTACTCGATGACCGAGCGCAAGCTCGGAGTTCAAAAGATTGGCGACGCAGCGATGAGCTCCGTCAAGCGCTTGCAGAATTGGGAATCGAAGTTTCCGATGGTCCCGACGGCCAAAGCTGGCGGTTCAGCTGAAAAGGTTGCTAACTGCTTAAGGCGCGCTGAACATCGATTGGCGGGTTCATCCATCGCGCCTTTGGGTTTGTGCAGATGATTCGATCCTCCGGACGGTAACGAGTTCGATATTTCTCCCGCTTGAATTCGGCGCCATCTCGAATGAGTATTCGCCAAACATCGATGGTGAATCCAGATACCCCTTCTTGGAAGATACATTCTTCAGAATCGCTCTCCAGCACTTTGAACTTCACTACCTTCGATCGTGGCCCAGATTCAGTCTCGACATCGACAAACTTAGTCCCATAAATCGTCACGGTAACTGATTTATTGGTATACGAAGTATCGACAAAGATTGGATGACCCGAATTATTTCTAAATTTCACATCAACGTTTGGCCACGCCACCGTCGACTCGCGTCCAGCGGGATAACGAGAGATGTAGAAGCTATGCGGTTTGTGTTGGATGAGCTCCAACCCACTAAACCAAGCGGCATTCCAAGTGGTCGTTGCAACCTGAGAGACGCCACCACCCCAATCTTTTTTGAATACTCCTTTATCAATCATTATTCCCGGCACAAATCCCCGAGCTTCGGTCCGCTCGCCCACCGCCTTGTTGTAACTGAATACCTCACCCGGCTGAACAATCACGCCATCCATCCAACGAGCTGCGCGTTGGATATTGATTATTCGATACTCCGCATACGGAAAGTAGGTCGTGAAAGTTCCAATGACTTCTTTGATGCCGAGTCCTCCCGCCATTTCCGTGGTGATCTTCGCTGCCACAGGTTCTGGGGAAAGTTTCACCTGACGATTAGCGCCCTCTTCATTGAGCGCCGTAATCATTGCGCCACTCAATTTATCTTCAGGAACATCTAATCCGTCTCGTGAAGGTTGCACTCTGGGAACTCCGGCACTCATCGTGAATGAAGCGTTAATCGGCTCCACCACATGTGCGCTCCACTTCTTCCCTACTTGATTGATGAATGTCGCTTTTAGCCACTTAGCCTCTAACTTCTCTCCTCTGCCTGGAATAAACGTCAAAGCTTGGGCAATAACCGTTGGTGAAACCGAGAATGTGGTCGGTTTCTCTGTCTCTAATGTGATTGAAATTGGCGCGGATACCGCACGCTCTGCGAAAGGAAGTAGCTCTTCTGCCTCATCATCCGATATCCGTGCTTCACGATTTTTTAAGTTGAGCTTTATCGAATCACTTCGAAGCCACTCTTCGGAAATCTTCTTCATGGCAGAGTCGCGCTCAAGCGACTTACCAGGAATTGCCTTAACCAACTTTGGGACTATGCCGTCATAGACAATGTCAGCATTTCGAGGTGGCACATTCACTTCACTTTCGATTATTCGGATTGCTCGCCTAAATGCTTCCGGATTACTTTTTATGAGCGGTTTTAAGTCTTTCGTTGAGAAGAAGGCCGTTATAAGCGCGGAAGGATTCCAACTTCGCTTGGGGACCGTTTGCAGAGTTGAATCCATGTCCAGAGTGAAGCCTGAATCCTTCGCTGCGATAGAGAAAGATTGGGAGTCGATAGTTAAGCGAATCTTTCCGTCTAACTGATTCTTCTTGGCCTTGAGAATCTTCGCTTTGGCAT
>CAZPIJ010000093.1:0-4666 GCA_964586805.1 uncultured Bifidobacterium sp.
CATCTCTTTGACAACCACGTGCGTCTGGTTCTTTCGAGCCATTCGCGCCTTCTGTGCGATCTCGTATTTGTACTTTCCGAAATCCATCACTTTGCATACGGGAGGGCTGGCATCCGGAGCAATCTCAACAAGGTCGAGTCCTACTTCCTCTGCCATGCGAATTGCTTGATCGATTGCAACTACCCCGACCTGTTCGCCGTTAGGTCCGATTAATCGAACTTCGGCAACGCGAATAAGATCGTTGATCCGTGGTTCTGCGCTGATAATTTCTCCCTAAGTTGTCGATCCTGCCAGCCGTGCTCGTGCTCTTGATCTTCTGGTTATGGTGTCAGCCGACGCAAAGGAGAATCCGTCCCAAACTTCTCAAAGAGAAGTGGCGGTTGACCCCGTAGAGCCCTCGTTCGGGCTAGAGGTGGGAGCGTGGCTCCTCTTTTGCGCTGCCCCGAATCGCTTCGAAGCAGGCTGCAAGGCTACCTCAGCTGCTATCGGGCACGCCAATCGCCGCAGTCTCGAGGAAGAGGTCGGAAGGAGCCCGGCAGAATTGATGGGTTGATCCATCACCTTCTAGTCACCTTCTAGGCACCGACGGCATGAACCCCGCCATCTACATGGATGATTTCACCGGTGGTCTTCGGGAACCACTCCGAAAGCAGGGCCACTGCACCCCTGGCTGCGGGCTCCGGATCTGTGGTGTCCCAACTCAAGGGGGCGCGCTGATTCCATACCGATTCAAATTCCGCGAAACCAGGAATCGATTTTGCCGCCATGGTCTTTATCGGACCAGCAGCAATCAAATTAACTCTGATGTTCTCTCTGCCTAAATCGCGCGCTAGATATCGCGTGGTCGACTCGAGTGCAGCTTTTGCCACTCCCATCCAATCGTATTGCGGCCACGCTACCGAGGCATCGAAGTCCATCCCGACGACAGAGCCTCCATTACTCATGAGATCTTTGGTTGCCATTGTTAGCGACTTGAGCGAATATGCAGAGACATGAAGCGCAATTGAAACATCGTCCCACGATGTGTTGAGGAAATTGCCCCCTAGGGCCGGCTCTGGTGCAAACCCAATCGAATGCACAACTCCATCAAGCTGAGCGTGATGTTCCCGAATTTGAGAGCTCAGTCGGGCTAGATGTTCTTGGTTGGTGACATCCAACTCAAGTACCGGGGCTGGCTTAGGAAGTCGTCCAGCAATCCGAGTGGTGATGCTCATTGCTCGACCGAAAGAGGAGAGCAGCACTTCGCCACCTTCTTCTTGAATCAAGCGCGCAATATGAAATGCGATGGATTGATCGGTGAGAACTCCTGTGACCAAGAATTTCTTTCCGGAGACTATTCCCGACATGTTCAGTGCCCCATTCCGAGCCCGCCATCGACAGGGATGACTGCTCCTGAGATATACCCTGCATCTGAGGAAGCAAGGAAGAAGGCAACGCCAGCGATCTCATCAGCGATAGCGAAGCGACCGAGGGGAATTGCCGCAGCAATCTGGCTTTTGCGCTCATCGCTTAAGGCATGAGTCATATCTGTCTCGACGAATCCTGGTGCAATGACATTTGCCGTGATACTTCGCGACCCCAACTCTCTAGCAAGCGAGCGGGCTAAACCGATAAGCCCCGATTTGGTCGCTGCGTAATTGCTCTGACCCGCACTTCCCAGAAGCCCCACAACTGAACCGATGAATATCAAACGACCTCGTTTGAGTTTGAGCATTCCCTTTGCCGCGCGCTTTGCACATTTGAATGCTCCACCAAAATTTGTTTCGTTGACCTCGTCGAAATCTTCGTCACTCATCCGCAAAATCAGGTTATCGCGAGTGATTCCTGCATTGGCGATGAGCACCTCTACTGGACCAAGTTCCTTTTCGATGAGGGCGAATGCTTCGTCTAGGGTTTGCGAGTCGGTGACATCAATGTTTACTGAGACGATTCGTTGCGAAAAATCTGCAGGTGCGCTCGTGCGATGTCCAACGACCACGCGATCCCCAGCTTGGGCAAAGCGCTCTGCAATCGCTGCGCCAATACCTCGATTGCCACCGGTGACCAAGACCACACGGGATTTATCCGAATCCAATTCGACCTGCTGATTCACATACCAAAGGTATCTGCTCTCCTGCCCTACTGGCGCGTAAGCAGCGCTTCGGCAGGGGCTTGAGCATTAAATAGTGCGGAAGCCAGAGATACTCTCTACCTTTGACCTATGGCAAAGAACGAGGGCGAAGTCCACTCGATTACCGATGCGCAGCCTTCGTTAACTGTCGATCAACGGGCTCGCCAAATTCGATACTTCTATTCCATGATGTTCCGGACCGGGTGTTTCATTGCCACAATTTTCTTGCCAAACCCGTGGCGCTGGTTCACATTGGCTGGCGCGGTGGTCGTCCCTTATATAGCCGTCATCGTGGCAAATGCAGGACGAGAGACCATTCTTAGACCCGAATCACTGGGTCGGATGAACCGGGTCGATAAGCGTGCGATTGGTGGCTCTACCATTAGCCATGGCAACGAAGAGTCGCGCTAGTTCGTTAGCTTTTACCGTTCTCACCCTTGCTGCGATAGCTCTCTGTATCCGACTTGGTTTTTGGCAATTTGATCGTTATGAGTTGCGCCATCAGATCACCAAAGAGATCACCGCCGCTTTGAATCAGAGTGCAGCCCTTCTCGACGATTCTAACCAAGCGAAGGTGGAACCATGGATGAAAGTTCAGATCGCAGGGAGCTTTGAAGCCGCATACCAGACCACTTTCCGAGGACATTTTTTTCAAGAGCGATATGGACTTGAGGTGCTCTCATTATTTATCCCAACAGATACTGCCGTACCACCAATCTGGGTAGATCGCGGTTGGATCGAAACTCGACGAGGAGCTAACGCGCTGCCTGAGATTCCATTGCCACCCGAAGGGATGATCACCATCGAGGGCATTCTTCGGGAATACGATGATCCATCTGAAGCCAGAGGAGTCTTCTTTGCGCTGCCTGCTCCGAAAATTGGTCGAATCGACGAATTATCTCTGCAGAGCGTTTTTTCAGGTGAAACTTTTCATAAGTACCTGAAGCTGCAGAAAGCACCTGGGGTTTCTACCCTAGAAGTCAACCCACTTACTCCGCCCGGAGAAGGACCGCATCTTGCCTACGCGATTCAATGGTGGCTCTTTGCACTTCTCATTGCAGGGACGCGAATCGCTCTTTTCAAGGGTGAACGCCGCAATTAACTTTCAAATGTTGTAGCAATCAGAAGTTTCACGGACTTCTTGGTATCTAGCTCGAGAATTGTCGCTGATACAACTCTGAGTAGAGGCCTTGGGCAGCAATCAAGTTCTCGTGATTGCCTCGTTCGATGATCTTGCCTTGATCGAGAACTAGAATCTGATCGGCCTCGCGAACGGTAGAAAGTCGATGGGCAATGACGATACTCGTGCGGTTCTTGAGCACTTCCTTGAAAGCTAATTGAACTAAAGCTTCATTCTCAGCATCCAGATGTGCTGTTGCTTCATCGAGCAACACAATCTTTGGATCTTTGAGTATCAAACGCGCGATTGCAAGACGGGCCTTCTCCCCTCCAGAGAGGCGATAGCCGCGTTCACCCACCATCGTGAGTAACCCATCGGGAAGTGAATCGACAAGTTCCCAGATCTGCGCCAGTTCACAAGCGCTTCGAATCTCTTCGTCTGTCGCATTAGGTTTCGCATAGCGCAAGTTAGACTCAATCGTGTCGTGGAAAAGATGAGCATCTTGAGTAACCACTCCAATGGCCTCTCTCAGCTCGGTCAGAGAGAGCTCTCTCACATCGAGGCCACCGATTCGAATGGCACCTGCAGTCACATCGTAAAGCCGGGGAATCAGCGAGATGATCGTCGTCTTCCCCGCGCCCGAAGGGCCTACCAGCGCCAGCATCTTTCCAGCCTCAGCAACAAAACTGACCTCACTTAGGATCTGTTCACTACTTGCAATCTCCTGTTTAGCGACTGCTTCTAGAGAGGCTAGAGAAACTTCTGAGCCTTTGGGGTAACTGAAATTCACTTCCGAGAAAACTACGCTCGTATCGGCGCTCATAGGTTTGGGATTAACAGGTGATTTCACCATTGGTTCGAGATCCAACACTTCGAAGACTCGCTCGAAGGAAACTAGAGCAGTCATTACATCCACGCGCACATTGGAGAGCGCAGTGAGTGGACCATATAGCCGGGCCAGAAGCGCGGTGATCGCGAGAAGTTTGCCGACAGAGATCGCACCAGAAATAGCAAGATGTCCCCCCAAGCCATAGGCAATCGCCGTAGATATTGAAGCAACCAAAGTTAAGCCAATAAAGAAAATTCGATTAGCCAGCGCAATCTTTATACCGATATCTGCAACTCTCCTCGCCTTGCCTCGGAAACTTGCACCCTCGGCTCGACCATCTCCATAGAGCGAGACCAAAAGTGCACCCGATACATTGAATCGCTCGTTCATCATTCCTGACATTTCCGCGTTGCCATTCATGGAGTCCCTAGTGAGAGCCTGAATTCTCCTTCCCATGGCGCGTGAGGGCAGTAAGAAAATTGGCACGAGGATCAGTGAAATGAGTGTGATTTGCCATGAGAGGTAGAAAAGCGCTGCTAACACCAATACGAGTGAGAGCACATTTGAAACTACCGACATACCGTTTGCATTGATTTCAATAACAATG
>CAZPIJ010000094.1:0-4410 GCA_964586805.1 uncultured Bifidobacterium sp.
GCGTACAGCAGCGAGCTAATTTCACCAAGAGATCGTCGACGCCGATCACCTCGACACCACTATCGCTCTTACGGGTGCGAGCGGTAGGTGTAGGGATTGGTGTGTCTAGGCTGGCGAATTCCTGGTCTTGCGCACCTAGAAGGTGCAGCAACTTCTCTACAACCGATGCAGCGCTGATATGACCGTCACCGACTGCGGCATATAAAGCGGTGATATCGGGGTACTTCATCTCATGTGCAAGCTCAAGGAGAGATTGTCCGGAGAAGATTTTTTGGAGCGGGGCTCCCTGCTTTCGTAATTGACGGGCGATTGACTCCTTGCCCGCATCAATTGCCTCCTCCTTCCGCTCCTTCGTAAACCAGGCTTTAATCTTTGAGCGCGCTCGCGGGCTCTGTACGAAGTTGAGCCAATCTCGACTTGGTCCAGCCCCTTCACCTTTATTGGTGACCACCTCAACGACATCACCGTTAGAAAGTGGCGTACCTAGCGAAACCAAACGCCCATTGACCTTCGCGCCAACGCACCGATTTCCGATTTCGGTATGGACCGCATAGGCAAAGTCCACCGGCGTAGAACCAGCTGGAAGAGCGATGACGCTCCCCTTCGGCGTGAAGATGAATACCTCAGGTGTGCCGAGATCGAATCGAAGGGATTCGAGGAACTCTTCAGGGTCAGCGGTCTCTTGCTGCCACTCATGTAACTGTTTAAGCCAAGCCATTTCTGGGGCGTTAGCTTCGCCTACATTTCGCCCCCCAGACTTATATTTCCAATGCGCTGCGATACCGAACTCTGCTCGGCGGTGCATATCGTGTGTTCGAATTTGAATCTCGATTGCACGGCCATCTGGGCCAATAACCGTAGTGTGCAGTGATTGATAAAGATTAAATTTTGGCATGGCGATGTAATCTTTAAATCGACCAGGGACTGGGCTCCAGTGCGCGTGCAACGCGCCGAGAACTCCATAACAATCTTTAACGTCGTTGACTAGCACGCGAACACCGGTTAAATCATAGATCTCGTTGAATTCTCGCCCGCGTACGACCATCTTCTGATAGATGGAAAAATAATGTTTGTAACGACCGCTAACGACTGCCTCAAATTCACCCTGAAGCTGTTCTCGAATCTCCGCAATTACTCTATCCGTATGCTCTTGTCGTTCGCTCTGTCGTTGCGCGACTAGACGAGTGATCTCCTCATACTTCTTCGGTTCTAATGCCGCAAATGCGAGATCTTCTAGCTCCCACTTAATGGCATTCATTCCTAATCGATGCGCCAATGGGGCGTAGATATCGAGCGTCTCGCGCGCCTTTCGGTTGACCGTCTCTGGTTCGAGGTATCTCCATGTCCGAGCGTTATGTAACCGATCGGCGAGCTTGATAACCAAAACTCGGATATCGCGAGACATTGCGATAACCATCTTCCGGACTGTTTCGGCTTCGGCATCTGGACCGTAGACCACGCGATCTAATTTCGTGACTCCATCGACGAGATTGGCCACCTCATCACCAAAGTCGCGACGAAGTAGATCGAGCGTGTACGGGGTATCTTCAACTGTGTCGTGTAGAAGAGCAGCAACAATTGTTGGGGTATTCATCCCCAGATTGCCCAAAATTTCAGCGACCGCGACGGGGTGGGTGATGTATGGCTCCCCCGATTTTCGACTCTGTCCGGAGTGAGCCTCCTCCGCGATTTCAAAGGCGCGGAGTATCTGCTCGCGATCTGAGCCGTGGGACTCGAGCGAGGCGAGAATTGGTGAGATTAATCCGCTATTCGCCATAGCGCTAAGGGTACGCCGACCGAGCGACTACCGCTTTTTCTTTGACTTGCCGCCTTTGCTTGTCTTCGATCGCTTTGGCTGATTTCGCGGACCACGGGGGGCGCCATCGCTCTCCACAGTGAGGGCGCCTTCGCTAACGCCACCAACGCTCTTACTGCTTCGGTTGGCAACTCGCTTGGCTAGCGCCTGCATTGCAGGTTCGCGCTCGCGCATCGCCGCAAGGAATGGCGTTGCCACACAAATCGATGAATAAGTTCCCACTGCTAGTCCAATAAAGAGCGCTAGAGAGAGATCTTTGAGCGTGCCAGCACCAAGCACACCCGCGCCAACGAAAAGAATCGCAGCAACTGGCAAGAGCGCGACTATCGATGTGTTGATTGATCGCACTAACGTTTGATTCACAGCTAGATTCGCTGCATCGGAATAGGTATACCGCGAACCGCCCGCGATTCCACGAGTGTTCTCACGTACCTTGTCGAAAACCACGACGGTGTCATAGAGCGAATAGCCGAGAATGGTGAGGAAGCCAATCACGGTCGCAGGTGTTACTTCAAAGCCAACAAGGGCGTAAATCCCCACAGTAATGAAGACGTCGTGGAAGAGGGCGATGATTGCTGCAATCGCCATCTTTGGTTCGAAGGTCACCGAGAGGAAGAGGATGATGATGAGCAAGAACGCAATCAGCGCGGTCGTTGCCTTCCGGGTGATCTCACGACCCCAAGATGGACCAATGAGTCTGGTGTCGATAGTCGACTTCGAGACCGAGAAGGTTGTCGATAACACATCGAGGACCTTGGACGATTGGGCATTGTTCAACGCACCAGTCTGAATCCTAACTTTGTTGTTGCCCACGGTTTGGACGATTGGGTCGCCAGGAACTCCGGCTTTATCCATAGCGGCACGAGCTTCTGGAACCGTTACTCCCGCTTTATTTAACACGAACTCAGAGCCACCCTTGAATTCGATACCGAGTTCGAGGCCTTTCGCTCCGAGCGCGAAGATTGACGCCAAGATCAAAATCGCCGAGAGCGAGTACCAACGCTTCCGGTTTTGAACGAAGTTAAAAGACTTCTCGCCACGATAGAGGCGATCTCCGAAGGAAACTTTTGTGGTCATGATTGACGCCCTCCTGCGGTTCCGCGCACGACTTTACTGGTATCCAAACCTGAGAGCGGATGCCCGTTGGCAAAGAACGGTAACCGAGAAAGGAAGGTGACCAATGGCTTTGTGAAGAGGAAGATGATGATCAAGTCGATGACGGTCGTGAGCCCGAGGGTGAAAGCAAATCCACGGACGCCACCGATGGCGAAGATGAAGAGCAGCACCGCTGCAATCAGAGAGACGGCATCTGAAATGACGATAGTGCGGCGAGCTCGACTCCAAGCGCTCTCTGCAGCGGAGCGGAGCGACCTGCCATCGCGAATCTCATCGCGCAAGCGTTCAAAATAGATGATGAAGGAGTCCGCAGTAATACCAATTGCGACGATTGCTCCTGCGATACCAGCCAACGTCAGAGTGAATCCAAGATTCTTACCTAGAATTATCGCCGCCATCCAGAGCAGGAGCGCAGCAAGTGCCAATGACCCCACGGTTACTATTCCTAAGGCTCGGTAATAGAAGAACGAGTAGATAACTACGAGAATCAGACCGAGCGCTCCGGCAAGGATGCCTGCACGAAGTTGATCGCTACCGAGAGTTGGTGAGACTTGTTGAACTTCACCACGATCGAATGCCAACGGCAACGAGCCATACTTGAGGACATTTGCTAAATCACTCGCCTCTTGTTGCGTGAAATTACCAGTGATCTGGGCTTGGCCGCCGAGAATTGCATCGATAATTCTTGGCGCAGAGACAACTAATCCATCGAGGACGATTGCAACTTGGTTTTGAGGTGGGGTTAGCGAGACCACGCGCTGAGTGATTTCACCGAATTTCTTCGTACCCTCTCTGTTGAAATTCAATGTTACGAACCAACCACCGGTTCCCTGTTGATCGATCGCAGCCGATGCGCTACGAACCTGCCGTCCGAGAACTTCAGCAGGTCCGAGAACAAATCGACTCGTTCCATCCCGATCACAAGTAACTAGCGGCTGATCGGGTGCATCGCCACCGCCGACAAGATTCTTCTCATCTGTGCAATCAAGTGCAGCGAATTTTTTGGAGAGCTCGTCGCTTACCGGAGCCGCCGGAGTATTCGCGACAGCTTCGGGAGTTGCAGTCGTATTCGGCGTTACGATCGGTTCTGGCGTTGCGGAAGCTGCTGGAGATGGGTCAGAGAGAACTGGCGCACTCTTAGTCAACTTGCTTCCCGAAGGCGCGGGAGTTGCCGCTGCCGAACCACTTGGTGCAGGCGCTGGAGCCGGCGCATCAACCGCGCTACCCACCGCGAGCACTTGTCGGAACCGAAGCTCTGCAGTCTGCCCCACTAAATCCACGACCCGCTGACCAGTTTCACCAGGCACTGAAATAACAATCTGTCGGTTTATGCCACTTCCCTGCGCAACGACTTCACTCTCGGCGACGCCAAGGGAGTTGACGCGTTGCCGAATGATGGAAACGGCTTGGTCTATCGCAGCAGCCGTCACGGCACCGTTAGTGCCATCGACTCGGGGTTGAAGGACAACGCTCGTTCC
>CAZPIJ010000095.1:0-4359 GCA_964586805.1 uncultured Bifidobacterium sp.
TTGGTGAGTGGAACTTCGACCACTTTTTGCGCAGGTATTCGAAGATTATCTAATCCCACTGGAGCAAATACCCCAGATGGAGAGATGTAATTAACTTGAATGATGGCATCAGCTTCACCAGGAACGAAGAGCCGTATTTTCTGAGAGGTGATCTCTGATCCTTTGACAAGTTTTGGGCCTGGGATGCCGGCAAGCATCAGATTCTTCGTTGGCGAACTATTCGGTGCAATGTAATCGCCACCATATGTTGTAAGACCTTTACGTCGTTCATCAAAAAGGGTTGCACTAACTAAGCCTGATCGGGAAATAATGTGAAACGCTGTTAATTTTTTCCCAGGCATAAAGGTCGTGAGCGAATAGTTCTTTGTGCTGCGAGCAGGAATCGTCAAAGTACGAGTCGATTCACTTCCATCTTCACTCCATAGCTCCAGGTCGATGATTGCTTTACCGAGATTTTCATTGGTGAATTGGAAAAACCCCAAACTAGTGACATCCGCGGTGCCGCCGATGAACCAAAACTCACCCGCGGCCGAAGCGCATTGCGTAAGTGCGACCCAAGTGCCATTTTTTGAGGTGAAAGTTATGGGCATTGCGCTCTCTCCTGCTACCACGCGAGCTTTCTCGACAATCGGGAACGCCCGACTTTTGCTCTTTTTCAATGCGCGATTCTTCTTGTCAATAGTTCCGCTCTTCACTCCCTTTTCCCCGAGGGCAATTACGCCACTCTGGTTACCTGACTTGGCTGGACAGATGAAGGTGGAGACGCTCTCGACATATTCTCTCGAAGTGGGTGCACCTGTGATCGTTACGGTACTTGCTATCAGAGCAATAAACGAGAAGAGAACGACGACTCGAATCCTCATGCGACCTCCTCGTCCCGCAACTCCGACTGCCTTCGTCCGCGCGGAAGAGCGAAGAAAATAAGGAGACCGATAATCGCCAACTGCAGCGAGATTCCTGCCCGTTGAATCGTTCCGTCGTGGAATAGAACGACGCGACCGGCGTCTGGGATTGTGAATCGGAGCAGTCCAGACTCTGAGCGTGATGGGGTGAGAATCTTGCCGCCATGGAGGATTCGCCAACTTCCGTCATAGACCTCTGCAATCTCAACAATTCCTGCACTGGCAACATCGAATTCAGCTCCAACTACCTCTGCAGGCACTTCAACTGGCTCAGTATCGGATTGCTCGGGAATGAAGCGGATTCGTGATGTTAAGCCAGCAACCTCCCAGAGAATTCCATCGGCTGTCGCAGAGAGACGAGTGAGGCCTCCGATCCCATCAATCTTCCTCGCCAACGCGTTATTGTCTCGGCCGTTCTCTAGATAAAGGTACCTAATTCCGAATTGGGCAAGTGTTGCTGCCGGCGCATCACCAGCGCCGGCTGTGATTTCGCCAACCGTTTTGGTTAAGAGTTGAACTTCATCTGGTGCCGCGGACACTTCTCCAAAAAGGAGATCTCGCTCTCTAAGAACTATGTACGAGAAACTCTGAGTTCCTTGACCAGTACTTTGAGCGCTGCGCTCACTCCGCAAAATAAGCGTCTTTGGGCGATCCGGATTATCGGTCGAAGTCGAAATAAATGCCGGGAGAACTGACGTTGAACTTATCTTTACCGGAGCCGAGACTGAACTCGACGCCAGCCAAAAAAGATTTGTAGTGATGCAGTAGCCGGTAAGTATTGCGACTGCAGCAGTTGAAAGATGGATACGACCGAATGCTGAGTTGCGCAGCCGGGTAATTCGACCTGCACTGAGGATGGATAGCGCTCGAGCTGCAAAAAAGGTTGATAAAGCTAGGAAGCCCCCAGGCCAAATCCGCTCAGCTAACGAATTGCCTGCTGAATGCGCTGCGAATGCGCTGGTAAACGCCCCAAGAAAAACTGTTGCAAGGATAAGTAAGGATTCGAGGAACGCTCGACGCGAGAAAAGGGCGACTACTCCAATCAACACCGTCGCACTCATGACATACATAGGTGCGTGATCAAATGGCTGAAGATTGCCCAACAAAGTGTGTAGTGGAGAGGCAAGCGGCGCCGGAATGCTCGGATCCATAATTAGCAACTGAGGATTGCGGATATTTGAGATGCTCCATGGGGCAAGAGCAAGAAAGGTTGCCGAGATAATTACTAAGTACTGCACTGCTCTTCGACGTATCGCCTCAATATCGGTTTCACTTCTTCTCAAGTAAACCAGATGTGCCATGAGAATAAGCAGGAATGCAAGAAACGCCTGAAAGGAAAAGGTGGCAGTGATAATCAAGGCTAAGGTGGTGACACAAACTCGTCGCCAGCTTAATTCCTGTGGATTCCCGAGAAAAAGTGGGCGAACGACGAGAGCAAAGAGCGGTAAGTAAGCAATCAACAGTATGGTGGTGAGAAATCCAGAAGTTATCGAAGTTACCAATAGGGCCGAGCTCGCATACATGGTTGCCGAAGCAATCGCATTCCACCGACCGGCTCCAGATTTACGTAAATAGAGGTACATCGTGAGTAGCGCAGTGATTGGTGCCAAGATGAAAAAGAGGGTGACAAAGGTCGACGGATTAGCCCCCGTTGAGAAGGAAAGCAGAGCCAAGAGTGGAGTGAAAGGATGGCTGGCTCTTCCGGAACCTACGCCAAGGGCGTGCCAGGACTGGCTATAGAACTGTAAGTAAGCAAAAGCGCTATCACCTACTTTTGTGAGTGCGCCTCCAGCAAGCGCGCCAAAGCGCGACCTGGCGGAAATAAGCGAGAGAAGCAGGAGTGGTGCAATGGCAATCACTAACGGGCGAGTAAAGAGTTGTCGCCAGAATCCACTGTTTGTGGGCGCGAGCAACTCCCCCTCGTAAGCATCATCACTTTCGGCGAAGATATTTCCCACTACCGGTTCCGGTACTCGCTCAACTCTGCGCAACAGGAGATCTCGGACCCGAAGAGCGCCGAGCTTTATCTGCTCACTCCATGGTGCGAGTAACGGCCTAATTACCCGCGCAGGTAGTAAACGTTTCTTTCGGCGAGCTCGACGTGTATCACGTAGGCGATCGAGGCGAGTGAATAAGAGCGCAACCGCGCCGATTTCATCAAGTGCATAACCAGGGAGTTTCACCAACAGATAACCAACGGCTCGGGTGATGGCTGAAGCAAAAATTCTCAACGTGATCCAGGGCAGAGTCCAGAGCGGCAAATTTGCTAAAAGGACGAAGGCTGCATGGCGTCGATCCAACAAATGAGGGCGATGAAAAGTTCCACCCGCAACATCTATAGACCGTCGCTCAGTAGCAGCTGCTTCGGCGTGGAAAAGTTTCGCACCCGTGGCACAGATGACCGTGTATCCAGCCATATGCGCTCGCATGCCGAAATCAACATCATCGCGAAAGAGCGGTAAGTTCTCATCAAAACCACCAATCTCTTCGAAGAGTTCGCGGCGGATCAATGCTCCCGCAGTGCTGACTGCTAAAACCGGAATTACTCCATCGCCATCATGTTGGCCTTGATCTCGTTCATTTCGCTCCAAGCCCGTCCATCGGGAACCGTTATGTGCAATGGTCACCCCAATCTCTAAGAGGTGGTTTCGATCATGCCAACCCAAGATCTTCGGTCCCGCCACGCCCACGTTTGGGCGGTCAGATACAGCGGCGAGTAATTGGGCGAGCGCATCCGGAGCAGGAGCGCAATCGTCATGGAGCAACCAAAGCCATTCGACCTCATGGTCAACCGGTTCGCCGTCGGCAGAGAGGATGAGATTCGGTGGCGGCAAGGTCGCTGCGGCGAGCGCAACTGCGCTGCCAAAACCTGAATCATGCGCGCCCTCTAATACTTCGATCCGGGAATTGCGCAGTAGCTCCATGGAGCCATCGCTCGAGCCATTGTCGACTGCCAGGAGAAAATCAGGGGGACGCTCTTGGCTTGAAAGGGCAGCGACCACCTCGGGTAACCACCGGGCGCCGTTATGGCTCACCAGGATGGCGCTGACCCGATGGCGGCTTACTGGGCGACCAAGTGGCTCCGGCTGGCTCTCGACGGACATAGCGACAACCCTAGGGTTAGTAGGAGAATTCTGGTGATTCTGCCCTTACTTGCCGCTATTTACGCGGGGCGACGCTTGAGGCGACGGCGCTCTCGCTCGGAGAGTCCACCCCAGATCCCAAAACGCTCATCGTGGGCTAGGGCATATTCCAAGCACTCACTTCGAACCTCGCAGGAGAGGCAGACGCGCTTTGCCTCGCGGGTCGATCCGCCCTTCTCCGGGAAGAAGGCCTCCGGATCAGTTTCGGCACAGAGCGCTCGCTCCTGCCAAGAGAGTTCAGCTGGGTTTCCACCCTCGAACGGAGTGAGCGGTGCGCTCATCTAAAGCCCCTAACGTCTATGGGAAAGAACCTA
>CAZPIJ010000096.1:0-4303 GCA_964586805.1 uncultured Bifidobacterium sp.
TCTCCAAGAGGGAATCGGCCTTCGAGCTATGGCACAACGAGACCCACTTGTTGAATATCAAAAAGAGGGCTACGACCTCTTTACCGCAATGATGGAGGGAATCAAAGAGGAATCTGTTGGCTATATCTTCCATGCCGAGGTCAATGTAGAGCGCACGCCACAAGGGAACTTGGCCTCTGCCTCACTTCCTGAATTAGCAAGTACTGAGAAGGAACTTCACTATTCGGCCCCTGGGGATTACCAGGAAAGTGTTGCACACGCAGGTGATGCCGAGACTTCGCGAAATGCACCGTGCCCCTGTGGCTCAGGGAAGAAGTACAAGCGCTGCCATGGTGATCCACGCAACCGCTAACTGGCGTTGAGAGAAATTAGATAGCAAAAAGTTCGACGCAGATCCATCGCCCATCTAAGCCCTCAAAGCGTGCCACTAGCACTCGACTTCGCTCTGCGCCATGAAGCATCACCGTTACTTCAAGAATCTGCGGAAAAGGTTGTCCAATTCTCTTCCGACCGATTCGCAGGGCTGCGGGACGGAATCGAGCGTTCTCCGAGAGATAACCAAAAACCTTTCGATTGCACCATCTCGAGAGTTGTACTGCTGCCCGACGCCCATTGAGGATCTCGACAGCGCTGTGAATGAATCGATCGACCCACTCGTTGGGTGTAGGCAGGAGCTCGTAAGCGGTGATCTGTCGGCCGAATTCGTATTCGTCCTCAACGAAGGTGTCATCGTCGGGGGTGGGCTTGAAGGTCAACTTGGTGCCGGGCTGATCCGATGATTCTCGAGCGAACAGGTCGAGGCTCTCTTGGAAGATGATTGTCATAAACGCAGAATCTCGGCTGTACTGATGAGAACCGTCAGCCCAAAAGCTACAAACGGCTCATCCAAAAGTATGAGTGCGGGGTGCCACTCCTTCCTTGCACCCATTGGTTGTATAAAAGGCCCATGCGAAAAAGGGAAGTACTAGGAATCGCCCTTCTGATTTTGGGATCAACAGGGATCTTTCTCTCTATCAAAAACGCTACACCGCAGTATGTATACCTAACTGCTAAGCGAGATATATCACCAGGGGAGATTCTCGCCCGTAATGATTTTCGAAGCGTCTCGCTCTATCTCGCTGATGCCGCTGTCGAGTATGTTGGCGCTGAAGTCAATTTAGATTCACACCGATCATTAAGGCGAATAAAAAGCGGTGAGATTATTCCTCGCGACGCTATAACTAGATCGAAAGAGATCGAGTCTAGAGGGCTAATAACCTTTCCAGTCGAGAGTTCCAAGATTCCCACCGATCTCTCGAAAGGCTCGGTAATAGATCTCTATTTCTTCTCACGGGCCACCTTGGGCGTCCAGAGCGAACAGACCGAATTGGTAGAAAATTTTCCCAGGCTAAGAATCCAGCAGATTTCGATGCCCACTGGGCAGCTCGATGGAGATTCGCTGATCTCAATATTCGTAGCACAATCCGATGTGAGTCGCTTACTTCAGTTGATCTCCACCTGTTCAATTTCAATCAGTCAAAGGTTCGACGATGAATGAGGAGATCGAGATTCACCTAGTCATCATTGATCCAGCACTTGAGCAGAAAACAATAAGGTCGTTACATGAATCGGCAATCGAGATACATGGTCGATACTTGAGAATTGAAGATATAGAGCTAGTCGAGGATGCAAAGATGGTGCTTGTTGTGAGCGCGGCAGTTTTGTTACGGAGTACTTCACCCCTCGCATATCGCTCCTTCTATCAAGTCGTGGCTCTTGGCGAGTGCGCTCACGATGGCGTTATCTCTCTGGCAGAAGGCCAGATTTCCGCACTGCCATCAATACTGTCAGCGCTCTCGCCAACCGCTGCGACTCCAAAAGTAACTGGCGGAGCTACCGTGGGATATCAGATTGAGGGAATTACTCCTCGATCTGGTGTCACGATGGTTACCGATTTGCTGGAGTTGAAGTACGCAGAGGAGCTGTTCGTCTGGCGCGCCAAAGCTCGCGAGATTTCTGCTACTCCTCGGATATTGGTCAGTGAGTTCGACGACTATTCGTTGAATCTGCTTTTCTCATTACTAGTTTCCGACGAAGAGCAATTATCAAGAGTTGGAGTGGTGCTCAATAAGATTCCAAACACTAGGGATGCCAGAGCACGCACCAAAGCAATCGAGCGGGAATTGCGAGAGCGCGGGTTGCCCTTGGTCGCAATCTTCTTCTTCGATGGGAAGGTTCAGGTGACGGGCCAGGCTGATATGGATTTCCACCGCCCCTTAAGTTCATTATTCGACTGGATTACCAAAGCGAATTAGTCTTCTTCCATGAGGGCATACATTCCAGTGAACGCCTCGGTCCTGCATGCCTTCCTAATGGGGGAAAATCAGAGCTTCACTCGCCTTTTTATTCCTTCTGAGGGCCTTGCGAACGAGTATGGCGTTATCGATCGGGAAGAGGTCGAATACGCTGCCCTTGAGATTGCACGAGCAAGTGCGGAGAGAGAAGTTCAAGAACTGATTCTCGCGCTTGAACTTTCTGACAAACTTATCGCAGATGCATTTGAACCAAGTGCAGGAATTGTCGAAGGACTCTTTACTTTCCAGTGGAGCTCCGTAGCTGCTATCTATCGCATCAGCTCACCTGACGAAGAGCTGGAGTGGTACGACGCAAGCGAAGCATCGCTAGCTCTTTCCAAGGTAACTCGGTGAATGACGCGCGATGGCTTCATTAGAGGAATTGACCGCAAAGAGCACTCTCTCCAGTGCTGACCTCGAGCGATTGCGCGCTGTGATTGCCGAGTGGCAGTTGCTTGCAGACCTCTCCTTCGCTGATCTATTGCTCTGGGTTCCTATCCGAGAGAACCCAAAGAGTTGGCCTGAGGGTCATATTGCAGTGGCACAGATGCGCCCAACGACCGCGGCAACGGTCTATCCGAAAGACCTCGTGGGGAGCAAAGTCAGTTGGGGGCAACGCCCGTGGGTAGATGCGGCGCTCTCCGATGGAGAGATTCAACGCGATACCGAACCCGAACTAATTGGTGAATTAACTGTCAAAGAAGAGACCATTCCGGTACTTCACAAAGGCAAGGTGATTGCCGTCATCGCCCGCTATCGCAATGTTGAACAGATGCGTGCGCCAGGAAAGCTCGAGATGACTTATCGTGAGGCAGCATTCGATCTCGCAAGGATGATAAGCCAGGGTACATTTCCCGCCGCCGAGATTGTCACCGAATCCACTCCGCGGGTTGGGGATGGATTGATTCGACTCGATAGCAACGGCATGGTCGCTTTTAGCAGTCCAAACGCTATCTCTGCTTTCCGCGCAATTGGATACCAAGGCGATTTAGAGTTGCAGAACCTCGCCGAGATCATCGAGAGGCTCACTAAGAGTTTCGATAGGAGAGCGGCGCGGGATGAGTCGTGGCACTCGATTCTCAATGGCAAATTGCCACGACATATCGAGTTAGAGAACGGGAACGGCGTTCTTGATCTCTATGTGCTGCCATTGACAGCCGGCTCAGATCGAGTTGGCGCACTGGTACTTGTGCACAATGTGACTGAAATTAGAAGGCGCGAGCGGGAACTTCTCTCTAAGGATGCGACTATCCGAGAGATTCACCATCGCGTGAAAAATAACCTGCAAACTGTCAGTGCTTTACTCCGCCTACAGAGTCGCAGGGCAGAAAGTCAATCCGCCATCTCTGCCATCGAAGAGGCGATTAGAAGGATCGGTTCAATTGCGCTGGTCCATGAGATGCTCTCGATGAACTCCCAAGAGATGGTCGAATTCGACGAAGTAGCAGATAAGTTGATCTCGGCAGTTCGAGATGTATCTACTTTGCGCTCGGGGATTACTTTAGATAGAGAGGGAAAGTTTGGTGCGTTACGCCCCGAGATCGCCACTCCGCTTGCACTAATACTCACTGAATTGATTCAGAACGCATATGAACATGGATTGGCCAGTCGTGGTAGCCGACTCACGATCACAGTAAATCGCGACGCCAATCAACTCTCGCTTGAGGTCAGTGATGATGGCATCGGACTTCCAAAGAATTTTGATATCAACCAATCTGAGACTCTAGGTCTTCAAATCGTCAACACTCTTGCGACAAATGAACTGGGCGGCACGCTCTCGATAACATCTGGTGAACTAGGTGGCACCAGAATCAAGGTCGAAATCTACTGCTGATTGATTTCGTACGGGTTGGGGTTCTCGATACGGCGAGCGCGATTGCGGGCTGCGCGTCGCTTGAGGGCTCGCCGCTCATCCGCGGACAGGCCTCCCCAAACCCCTGCCTCTTGACCGCTCTCCCAAGCCCATTTCA
>CAZPIJ010000097.1:0-4300 GCA_964586805.1 uncultured Bifidobacterium sp.
ATCGCCGAGAGTAATTCGGAGGAGGCTTCCTTCTGACCGCGTTCAATCTCGCTCAAATATCCGAGTGAGACGCTTGCTTCGCGCGAGAGCTGGCGAAGAGTCTGCCCTTGTGTGATGCGGGCGCTGCGGAGTGCGCGGCCAATATGGCTGCGCAGCAGCGGGCTATCTAAGCTCGAGGAGATATCACTCATCCCCTAAGGATACGGGTAAATGCCTCTAATGCGCGGGCAATCGTTGCCATGCGGACCTCCTGGCGCCCACCCGCAAGGGTAAGGAGTTGGCCATCTGGCGGGATCGCCGAATCCGGACCGGCGATCGCAATCCAGACAGTGCCCGCAGGTACCCCTGCACTTGCGCCAGGACCTGCGACCCCGGTCGTGGCAATCGCCCAATCACTACCCAGCAATCGCGCCACTGCCGAGGCCATCGCCACTGCAACCTCTCGACTGACTACGCCATGGTCGGCGATGAGCTGCGCTGGAATGTCGAGAAGCTCACTTTTGATTCGAGCGTTGTATGCAACTACGCCACCAAGAAATACATCAGATGATCCAGCAACTGCGGTAATTACGCCACCGAGTAATCCGCCGGTGAGTGATTCGGCGATGCTCAAACTCTCTCCTCTTGCTCGAAGGAGTGCGAGTATCTCCGTTACCTCCGTCGTGAACTCTTCCGTTGCCACTAGTTCACGCCGCAGCTTTCGGACTCTTCAGTGCTTGAATGAAATATTCGGCTCCAGTAATGAGTGTGATTGCAATCGCCAAGTACATGAAGATATCGCGTGCAGTATGAAGTGAGGGAATCAATGGAAGAACATAGAACCCGGTAGCAAAACCTTGAGTGAAAGTCTTTAATTTTCCCCCTCGACTTGCGGGAATTATTCGACCACCAAGTCGCACGACAAAAAGGCGAAGAAGAGTGACCGCCAATTCGCGACCTAGAATCACCAATGTGATCCACCATGGTAAATCTCCAAGAAGCGAAAGCCCCACTAGCGCGGAACCGATTAGCAGTTTGTCTGCAACCGGGTCGAGGAATTTCCCTAATTCGGTAATCTGCTTTCGCGACCTCGCCAATCGACCATCAAGAATGTCAGTCATGCCGACGATGAAAAAGCCCCACCAAGCGATGATTCGCCACTGTGGATTGCCCCCGGATTCGTACATCAACGCGGTGAAGCAGAGTGGAATCAGCGCAATTCGAATAATCGTGAGCGCGTTAGGCAAATTGAGCAATGAGATCAGCTCCATCCGATGCGATGACTCGACCCCGAATATAGTTGCCGATCCGCACCTCGGTAAGGGCGCTGCTCTCTGGAGTGAAGCGCGTGCTGCCATCAACCTCAGGCCCTTGATGCGCCGCCCGCCCCTCACCAGCGGCAGGATCCTCAATAAGCACGAAGACCTCTTCCCCGATTCGCTCGGCAGCGCGCTCGCTGAGCATCTGATCTGCTAGCGCGGAAGCGGTGTCAACTCGAGCTTTGATTTCTTGTGCGCTTAATTGACCATCTAGCTGCTGCGCCTCAGTACCGTCTTCATCGCTATAGCCAAAGATGCCAATCGCATCGAGGCGAGCGCTGCCAAGAAAATTAAGGAGCGTTTGAAAATCTTCGTCACTCTCTCCGGGAAAGCCGACGATGAAATTGGAACGAATCCCAGCTTGAGGAGACTTACTTCGAATTCCTTCTATCAACTCGAGGAACTTGTCCTTATCTCCGAAGCGTCGCATACGACGGAGCGTTGAAGCGCTCGCATGCTGGAATGAGAGATCGAAATACGGAGCAACTTTCTCAGTGCCGGCTATCGCATCAATCAATGATGGCCGCATCTCAGCAGGTTGTAGATACGAGACCCTGATCCGAGAAACTCCCTCGATTTCAGCCAGCTCTGGTAAGAGTTTTTCGAGAGCTTGTAAGTCACCGAGATCCTTTCCATACGAAGTCGTGTTCTCGCTGACTAAGAAGAGTTCCGAAACGCCTTCATTTGCCAACCAAAGAGCTTCTGAGTAAATCTCATCGGCAAGGCGCGAAATGAATGCGCCGCGAAAATATGGGATTGCGCAGAATGTACATCGACGATCGCACCCCGATGCAATCTTCAATGGCGCAACGGGAGAATTATCGAGTCGCTTACGCAAAGTTCGTTCACCAACGCCAAAGCTACTTCGACCTTCTTGACGGGCAGCGGGAGCAATGGGAAGCAGGCTCCGACGATCCTTCGGATGATGGGCTTCAACGCTGCCGCCGGCAAGGATCGTCTGTAACCGAGATGAGATTCGCTCATACTCATCGAACCCTAAAACTCCATCTGCTTCAGGTAGCGAGGCAGCAAGCTCTTTTCCATATCGCTCGGCCATGCAACCAATTGCAACAACCTTCTGCACACCTTTAGCGCGCAAAGAATCCGCCTCTAATAGCGCATCAATGGAATCCTTTTTGGCGCTCTCGACAAATGTGCAGGTGTTCACCACCGCAATATCTGCCTCAGCGGCATCGGCGACTAGTTCCCAACCGTCGGCAGCGAGTCGACCTGCAACCTCTTCGGAGTCGACTTCATTACGAGCGCAGCCCAAAGTGACTAGCGCTACCTTCTTCATAAGCTAAAAGTACTACTACCCCTGTGAATTCTCGGCATCTGGAGTGAATTCCAATCGAACAACTTCTCCGATTGCACCCGCAATACCCTTATCGCTTCCGTTAACATTAATTGACACTGCGCCGGCATTACCAATGACGAGGCGAAGCACCTGCTTATCTGTGAATTCACGCGTCTCGCCCTTTTCGATTTGTCCAGTAAAAAGCGCAGTACCGTCTGCCGCAGTGACCGAGATCCACGAGTAACTCTTCACTACCGTCAGACGGACGGTCACTCCCTCATCTACAGATGCAACTGCAGGAAGAGAGCTAGATTCATTGGGTGAGGCGGTTGAACTCGGCGAATTGGAGTTCAGCTCCGGCGCTGAAACAAGTTCTTGATTTGATGGAAGCTGATTACTGACGACCACAGCAATCAGAAGCGCAACGGCTGCGACACCAGAAAGCGACTTCCAACTGATACTGGAACGTCGCTCAAGGTTTTGTGCATTGGCCTGTGCCAGATCATCGAGTGAAGTGTCAGCCGATCCAAATGATTTGTCGAAGAGTTCACTTAAATATGTGCTATCGATGCGGTAGAGATTGGCCAACACCTTGATGTGCCCGCGAGCGTAGACATCGCCACCACAAAGAGAGAAATCATCTCGTTCGATTGCCGCAACCAAACTGGAGCGAAGCTTCGTGCGCGCCGAAACTTCCTCGAGCGTCAAGCCCGCCGCTTCACGAGCGGACTTCAAATCTGAGCCAATCGACATCGATTTCACCTCCCTGGGGAGTCGGGACGATAAGAGGATAAGGGTAAGTCCAGCAAAGGTGCGACGACAAGTCGTCGGGATGGTTAACCTCTCAGCGAGAGAAGCACTCCTGGAAGTTCTTCAGCAGAAATAAGGACTTCTCGGGCTTTCGATCCTTCACTAGGTCCGACAATCCCCCGACTCTCCATCAAATCCATCAAGCGACCAGCTTTCGCAAAACCCACTCGTAACTTCCGCTGCAACATCGAAGTGGAACCAAATTGGGTCGAAACTACTAATTCCACAGCTTGAAGTAAGAGATCGAGATCATCACCGATATCCGAGTCAATATCGCTCCGTTTATTGACTGGTGCAGTGACGTCTTCACGATACTGAGCTTCCCGTTGACTCTTTACATGGGTGACTACTGATTCAATTTCACGCTCCGATACATATGCGCCTTGCACACGCATCGACCGACTTGCACCCATCGGAATGAATAAGCCATCGCCTTGGCCGACAAGCTTCTCGGCTCCAGATGCATCAAGGATTACTCGACTATCGGCAAGGCTGCTCGTTGCAAATGCCAATCGCGAAGGGACGTTTGCTTTGATCAAACCAGTAACGATGTCCACGCTTGGTCTTTGCGTTGCCAGGACTAGATGAATTCCAGCTGCACGGGCGAGTTGAGTGATTCGAACAATCGAATCTTCGACATCTCGCGGAGCCACCATCATCAAATCCGCCAACTCATCGACGATGACGAGCAAGTAGGGGTAAGGCTTTAATCTCCGTTGGCTTCCAGGTAGCGGCTTTAACTTCCCAGCTTTTACAGCTTTATTGAAATCATCAATATGTCTAAATCCGAAATTGGAGAGATCGTCATATCGGTTATCCATCTCCTTTACCACCCAGGTCAGCGCATCTGCTGCCTTCTTAGGATTGGTGATAATCGGCGAGATTAGATGGGGAA
>CAZPIJ010000098.1:0-4207 GCA_964586805.1 uncultured Bifidobacterium sp.
TTGGAACCATCGATGACAGGATGCATCTTCGGATTGGCCACTAGCGCGAAGATCTTGGCTGCCGGGGCATCGATAACGATTCGAGCCCCCACAAGCCATGGGATACCAGAGTCGACGATTTCTGCGCGCACGCCCTAAGTCAAGCAAAGTTAACACTCGGGGTGCAACAGATAACCGATACGCCTTTTGGTGTTGCATTAATGCTACATAGCATATATGCTACAAATATGAGCCGCAATCCAGAGGAACCGGTCTACAACCGGATCGAGCAGGCGCGCACCGCACTGGGGCTTTCTCGGCAGGAGCTCGCTGACCAGGTGGGAGTGCACTATCAGACCATCGGCTACCTAGAGCGTGAGGAATACAGCCCCTCCCTCGTCCTAGCCCTTCGCATCTCCGAAGCACTCAACACCCCTATCTCTGAACTGTTCTCACTCGCCCAATTCAAGAAAGGCAGATAAATGTCGGAACTATCGATTGTTATCTTCAATCTCGTAGCGCTAGCAATCGCGTACCTATACATCTACCCGAAGTATGCAGGTAATGATGTTAAGAGATTGGCTTGGTTGGACATCGCTGTCGGTGGGCTGCTTTTACTAGTTCTTGCACCGTTCAACTGGGGCTCCCCGAATGATTACACCTTCTTTGCCTTCGATACTAATTGGTGGATTTTTGCGATTCTCTCCTATGCGCTACTAGAGCTACCGCTTTTCTTCCTATATGTGAAAGCTCGAGGCCTTGGGGCGGAATATCGGGACTTGTGGAAATCAAGTGGCGGATTTACTGAGATGGCAAGTGAAAAATCAGTGAAGAAACAGCTGGCTGAAACGAGATGGGATGGACTGCGAACAAGAGGCGCTCTTCGATTCCTTGTTATCGGTACAAACACCACAGTAGTACTAGGTACCACTTTCCTTTTCTTGGTTGGAGATAATGATTGGACCGCTCTCCTGATGCTTTACATAGTGGCACTTATTGTTTTCTGGTTTTTACTCCGCACTGCAGTGCGTTTAATTCCTGATGCTCCCGACAGCGCCTTGGATGAGCGCATGATCCAAGAACGAAATATCGTGTATCGCAGGGCCTACCAATACCTAATGGGTATCTCTGGTGCGCTAGCTGGAGCCCTATTTGGTTATGCAGTGGGTTCCGATCTTGCTAATTCCGGTGATGGCTTCAATTACGAAATTAAACTCACATGGCCCCAGATAAATGCAATTTTCTGGGCAGTATTCGGTTACGCTTACGTGCTCCCGTCACTCATCATGGCATGGCGCGAGTCAAAGCGACTTGAAAGGCAATCATGAAACCGGAACGCGATCTAGCCCCGGATGTATTGCGAGGATTTGCTCTTCTGGGAATCCTATTGGTCAACATTCAGTTCTTTGCAGTCGATAGCGCCGAAGGCGCACGCGGCCAATGGGTCGAAGGATTCGCGAATGGAAGTGCAGCCTTCATTCTCTTCGCACTCTTTCAAGGCAAGTTCTACCTACTCTTCTCATTCCTCTATGGCTATAGCTCGCACTACATCATTCAGGGCGAGAAGAGCAATCGCAGGCGATGGTTAAAGCGCTGTGCTTTTTTGATGATTATCGGCGTTCTCCACTTCACCTTCCTCTGGCATGGCGACATCCTCTTCGCCTATGGGCTCTTCGGATTACTACTTGCCCTCTTCTTCTTCCGCCAAGAGAAGACCATCAAGCGATGGGCGATTGGCATCTTCACGGTGCAGGTAACTCTATTGACTCTTGTTGCCGCAGGGATTTATTTTGCCGAGCGAAGCAATCCAGATCTCGAAGCGCTCCCTCCCACCGCCCTCGATGAAGTGATGCGCACCGGGACTTATCTTGAATCCATCGCACCACGACTAGAGCTATGGGTGCTTGGCTTCTTTGGTTCGGGGGTCTTCATCATGGGTGGCCTAGCATTTGTCGCTTTCCTGGTGGGCTTACGCGCTGCACGATCATCTGTCTTATCCAACAATGGCAAAACCGTGAACACCAAGCGCTGGATGTTCATCGGGTACGGATATGGGATTGCCCTACAACTTGTGGCCGGAACAATCTACTTAAGTAACGAAAATGCCAGAGAGACATCCGAGGCGGTCTATCTGATCTCGGTCCTCATCTCACTTGTAGGGGCGCCACTTCTTACGATGGCATATATCGCCACAATTCTTCGCCTACTCCCACGATTTTCCGAGAAGATGACATGGATGCGCGCGGCTGGGCAAATGTCCCTGACCACATATCTCATTCAATCTAGCCTGCAAATGTTGGTCTTTGCCCCTTGGGGACTTGGCCTCTTTCAAAAGGTGGATATCTGGCTGGTGCTCATCATTGGAATTGCCATCTGGCTCCTGCAAATTCGATTCGCACACTGGTGGATCAATCGGTTCGGACAAGGTCCGATGGAGAAATTGATGGCAAAACTTACTCGGAAGCGTGCTCTAACTAATTAGAGACATCTCGCTTCGCAAAGAGCACTGTGGCAATGCCCCCAAATAGCAAGAGGTAAATAGCCGTGCCCACCAGGGCATAGGTGTAACTGATATCGCTACCTGAACTCTCGGCTATCAAACTCATCAACTGACCAGGAAGCCACTTATCCAATCCATCGACAGTGAACGAGAGAATTCCTTCGAGAATCAGGATCCATGCAAGCGAGATAGCGATAGACGAGATAGGTGAGCGCAACAAGATTCCTACAGCCATGCCGACTGTGCCGTATGCGATTGCAGAGAGGTAGACATTTCCGAGGTTCGAATAGAGCAATTCAAATGACTCACTACTAAACCAGGCTTCGGTGCTGACATCCTTTACAGGTGCCAGAATCAGCGAGATGCCAATACTTCCGACTGCGCTCACCAGCACGGTCAGAAGAGCGAAGCTGCACATAGCAACATACTTTCCAGCAAGCAGCAGTAAGCGCTTAGGTTGTCGGACGAGCAGGTTTCGTAAGGTGCCATTGGTGTACTCCAGGGCGGTTTGCGCAGCAAAAACTGAGAGCGCAATGGTGCCGAGAAGTCCGGCAAAATTGGTGAAGCCAAGATAAAGACCCTCTGGCAACGCCAAAGTTTCGCGGGTGATGACTCGACCGCGCGGCCCATTTCCACCATCTGAATCCAGCAGCAGGAAGAGCAAAGAGGTGATGAGCACACTTAATGCAAGCACGATGCCGAGCGTGCCGGCAAAGAGCGTAGGGCGACGAAGTTTGCGCCATTCAGAGCGGAAAACTCGGATCATCCTTCACCCCCGGTTATCTCGAAGAAGCTCTCTTCGAGGGTCGGTCGGGTGATCTGCAGTTGAGTGAGCACGATGCCACGATCAAATGCGCTCTTGTTCAACTCACCTGCGAAACTCTCAGGTGCCACGATGACAAGTTGGTCGTTGATCAACTCGCTGCTATAGCCAGCCTTCTGAGCAAGTTCCTGCAAGATGGTGATGTCTGCTGGTGCACTCCCCTTGACGGCTAAGCGAGGTTTGTGTGCTGCTAGCAACTCTTTTGTCGCTCCTTGGAATAGCACCTTTCCATGATCCACTACCACGAGATAATCCGCGATTACCTCTAACTCACTCAAAATATGTGAGGAGACGAAGATAGAAATCCCTGAGTCGGCTAGTGATCGGAGCAAGTTTCGCACCTCATGAATGCCGGCCGGATCCAAACCATTCACCGGTTCATCGAGTATCAATACCTTCGGATTAGGCAGCAGGGCTGCGGCTATACCCAATCGTTGTTTCATTCCTAATGAATAAGTCTTGAACTTCGATGTCGCACGGTCGGCTAGACCAACCAGCAGAAGCAACTCCTCGACTCTGGCATAAGGAAAGTCCCCTAATCGCGCGAGTACACGGAGATTCTCACGCCCCGACAAAGCAGGATAAAAAGCGGGCCCTTCGATCATCGCGCCAACATAAGGAAGGTAACTCTCTGGTTCTGCTATCGAGTGCTCCAAGATTCGAGCTGTTCCGGTAGAAGGGCGAACTAGGCCCAAGAGCATTCGGATGGTGGTGGTCTTTCCCGCGCCATTAGGACCAACAAATCCCGTGATGGCACCAGCAGGAATATCAAAGCTCGCATGGTCAACGGCAACAAGATCGCCGTATTTCTTCGTTAAGTTCTCCGCAGAGATGACCGCGCTCACTCCCCCAATCTACCGGAGTTGGGTAGCGCATGCGGCCACATCTCCAATCGTTCTCAGCCA
>CAZPIJ010000099.1:0-3911 GCA_964586805.1 uncultured Bifidobacterium sp.
CGAGCGATTGAGCGAATATAAGTTCCGGCAGAGCAGGTGACTTCGATACTCACATCAATTGCCGATTCGCTTCGCTCAATGGCAACAACTGTCAACGAATACACAGATACTCGCCGCTGGCGAAGCTGCACATCTTCGCCAGCGCGCGCCCGCTCGTACGCTCGTTTTCCATCGACCTTGATGGCAGAGTAAGTGCTTGGCCTCTGATAGATCTCACCCACTTGCTCGCGCAACTTCTCAACGATTGCTTGGTCAGCGAGATCCTTGAGAGCTGCGAGATTCTGACTAATGACTTCACCAGTGAAATCATCGGTATCAGTTGCGCTGCCCAGTCGGATAATCGCTTGATAACTCTTGGTGCCATCGGTGATGTACTGCAGCAATCTGGTGCCGTTACCCACTCCAAGAACCAAAACCCCCGTCGCAAAGGGATCCAAAGTTCCCGCGTGGCCCACCTGTCTCTCGCCAAGAGCTTTCCGCGCGATCGCCACGACATCGTGGCTAGTAAATCCTGGTGCTTTATCGATGACGAGGAAACCAGATTTCATCGTGTGGCTGACTAATCGTTCTCTGGAGACTCGAGGTCTTCGACCTTCTTGGGTTTCCGATACGGATCGCTTTCGCCGGCGTAACCTGCGCCAGCTCGTTTTGCATCGAGTTCGAGGTCTCGGGCAGCGCTTTTGGCAAGAAGATTCTCAAGCGTTGCGGCGCTCTCAGGGAGCGCATCGAGGTGGAATTCAATAGTGGGAACTACTCGTAAACCCAACTCTCTTCCGAGAGTATTGCGAATGATTCCTTTTGCGCTCTCAAGGGCTACCGCAGAGTTTTTTCGATCCTTCTCATCGCCCAGAACGGTGTAGAAGATCGAGGCATTCTGAAGGTCGCCAGTAACGCGGACATCGGTGATTGTGACAAAGCCCAACCGAGGATCTTTGATCTTTCCTTCGCAGGTGGCTGCTACGACTTCCTTGATTCGATCAGCGACTTTGCGAGTACGAAATGAACGAGTAGCTCGAACCATTAGGCACGCTTCTTCTCACGCATCTCGTAGACCTCGATGATGTCACCGCTCTTGATGTCGTTGAAAGATCCGAGCCCGATACCGCACTCGAAACCTTCCTTAACTTCGGTTGCATCATCCTTGAATCTCTTGAGCGATGCGATGGTGAGGTTGTTGCCATGGACGGTTCCCTCTCGAAGCACGCGCGCCTTGGCGTTGCGACGGATGAGTCCATCCTTGACCATCGATCCGGCAATATTGCCGAATTTGCTCGACTTGAAGACTTCGCGAACCTCCGCAGAACCAAGGACAACCTCTTCGAATTCTGGTTTGAGTAAGCCTTTGAGCGCCTTCTCGACCTCTTCGATCGCTTCGTAGATGACCGAATAGAACCGGACCTCTACACCCTCGCGGTCAGCAAAGATTGCTGTCTGAGGTTCAGGTTTGACATTAAATCCAATGACCACGGCAGAGGATGCCGATGCCAAGGTGATATCGCTCTTGGTGATTGCGCCTACTCCGCGATGAATGACGCGAAGATCAACTTCGGCGCCAACATCGAGTTGCACGAGTGCATCTTCGAGCGCTTCGACCGAACCTGCGACATCGCCCTTGAGAATGAGGTTAAGGGTGGTGATCTTCGACTGCTCAAGGAAGTCTTCGAGCGAAACCTTCTTCCGCGCCTTTGCAAGCGCAGCATGGCGCTCGACCGCCTGACGCTTTTCAGCAATCTGTCGAGCGGTGCGATCCTCATCTGCGACTAAGAACGAATCACCAGCATCAGGAACCGAGGTGAATCCCAGGACCTGGACTGGTCGTGATGGACCAGCGGCCTCGACGCTCTCGCCATGTTCATCGAGCATCGCGCGAACTCGTCCAAAGGCTCCCCCTGCGACGATTGCGTCGCCAACATGCAAGGTACCGCGTTGGACCAAAACAGTCGCCACCGCGCCACGACCCTTATCAAGATGCGCTTCGATAGCGACACCGCGCGCTTCACCTGCGGCTACTGCACGAAGATCGATCGCAGCATCTGCCGTGAGCAGGATTGCATCGACCAATTCGGTTAAGCCTGTTCCAGTTTTTGCAGAGACATCGACGAACAAAGTGGTTCCGCCGTACTCCTCGGTGATGAGGTTGTATTCGGTGAGCTGCTGCCTAATCTTTTGTGGGTTAGCGCCTTCTTTATCGACCTTATTTACCGCAACCACGATAGGAACATTGGCTGCCTGGGCATGATTGAGCGCTTCGATTGTTTGTGGCATCACGCCATCATCAGCAGCGACGACGAGTACGGCAATGTCGGTGACCTTTGCCCCTCGAGCACGCATCGCTGTGAAGGCTTCGTGGCCTGGAGTATCGATAAAGGTGATTGCTCGCTCGAGCCCATCGTGATCTCGGTGGATTTGGTAGGCACCAATGTGCTGAGTGATTCCGCCTGCTTCGCCCTTGGCCACTTCGCTCTTTCGTAACGCATCAAGTAGCAGTGTCTTTCCGTGATCGACATGGCCCATGACAGTGACAACCGGTGGACGAGAAGTGAGTTCATCCTCGTTGATATCCGAAACTTCTGCATCGAGATCGATATCGAAATCCTCGAGTAACTCACGATCTTCATCTTCAGGACTAACGATTTGAATGTTGTATCCCAATTCGGATCCAAGAATGGCAAATGTGTCGTCGTCAACCGACTGCGTTGCAGTTACCATCTCACCTAAATGAAAGAGCGCAGAAACCAGCGCTGCTGCATCGGCGTTGATCTTCTCTGCAAAGTCCATCAATGTTGCCCCACGACGCATTCGAATGACTGTGCTGCCATCGCCCCGAGGGATGATCGCGCCGCCGAGGGTAGGAGCGCGTAAGTTATCTATCTCTTCCCGACGAGTCTTCCGTGACTTCTGCTGCCGTTGGCTCTTTCCTCCTCGACCGCCTTTGCCAAAGGCACCACGAGTCTGCCCTGGGCCACCGCTTCTACCACCGGGACCGCCAGGCCCACCGGGCCCACCGGGCCGTCCGGGTCCACCTGCTCCACCGGGTCCACCTGCTCCACCGGAGCGCCCTGGCCCTTGGCTATATCCGCTACCCGAACCTGCTGGCCTACCAGCGCCACCATCTCGCGAGGGAAAGGGACGACCACTTGGTACTGAACCTGGTCGTTGGCCAAAGCCTGGTCGAAGACCGGGTTGGCCAGGTCGGATCGGCGCACCTGAGGGTCGCGGCCCGCCAGCTCGGCTACCACCATCGGTGGGCATGAAGGGATTATTGCCACCACGACTTGGGCGCGGCATGGCAGGACGAGGTCCGCCTGGCGATGACGAGAATGGATTATTCCCTGGACGAGATTGTGGTGGTCGCGGAAGATTTACCGGTGCCGCAGTTGATGAAGCGGATGAAGATGATGAAGATGATGTAGTTGGTGCACCAGCTCCACTTGGTGAACTGGGTGCCGATGGCACTGGACGAGTTGGAGCATCACTCTCGGGCGATTGCTTACTCTCTTGAACTGCACTTTGAGCAAGATCTTGCAGATGCGGTGGGACCAATGGTCCTAACTCAGCTAGGAGCGCAGAAATCTCTGCGGCACTTGGTGCACCATCGCCCTTCTCTGCTCCACCTTTGCCGGCACCAGCAGCGCCTGCCTTCTTCGCGCTCTTTGTTCCCTTTTTCGCGACAGCTTTCTTCGCCGACTCATCGGGCGCGTTCTCTGTGCTGGGAGTGGCGTTTGGATACAGGTCACGCATCCGACGAACAACCGGTGGCTCAAGAGTGGATGAGGCGGACTTCACGAACTCACCCAATTCTTGCAATTTAGTGAGTAGAGCCTTGCTCTCTAACCCGAGCTCTTTAGCGAGCTCATAAACGCGGACCTTAGCCACACTTCTCCCTCTAGTTTGTGGCTAGGCGCGTGTTA
>CAZPIJ010000100.1:0-3832 GCA_964586805.1 uncultured Bifidobacterium sp.
CCCAATCTCAATTCAATGAAGCAAGGAGAGTCTTCATCTCTTCGATTTCGGCGCGTTGCGTCTTGATGATTGCTTCTCCCAAAGCGCGCACCTCTTCGTTCTTCGACTCGTCGATCATCTCTGCCATATTGATAGCACCTTCGTGATGAGCGATCATGCCCTTGAGAAATAGTCGATCAAATTCGGCTCCGGTTGCTCGCTCAAGTTCTGAGATCTGCTCTTCGTCGAGCATCCCCATCATTCCGTGTCCTGAGTGATCGAAATCCTCCATCATGTCGTGACCCATGTGGTCTGGATCGCCGTCATCACTCCACAACTTCATCTGCTCGATTTCAGGAGCTTGAGCGGCTTTGATCTTCTTTGCTAGAGCAACAATCTCAGGATTCTCAGAATTAACAAGTGCCAAATCTGACATCTCAATTGCCTGCTCGTGGTGGGGAATCATCATGTCGGCAAACATAAGATCAGTACTCGAATATTTAGCAGCACTCTGGTTATCGGAAGAGCAACTGCTCAATAGTAAAAGTGCTCCCGCCAAAAGGGCGAGGGATCGTATTACCTTAGATCTTTGCATCATCCTCATGCTTCCTCACGCTTCCTTACTTCTAGTAGTTAAGCGGATTGACTTGTCAGTTTGCTCTCGATTGTCGAGATAAAGTCTCCAAGAACGCTCGGACCATGGGTTGAAATGGCTGAGATGATCGAACTCTGGTCGGCTGCCTTCGAAATTCCCTCACTCGGCAAGATCAGCGCGAGTTCGCCAAATATCCAGATCAACACCAAAGTTTTCGCTAGATGTAGAACGACTCCTAAGAGTGAGTCGATAGCTTTGAGCGGCTTCCATAAGAAATTCTTTCGGAACCATTTCGCAGCGCGACCCAAGATGAAATGACCAACAAATGCACCAAGCGCCACGGCGAGCGCGGTGCTCTGGATGCGCGAGGATGTGCTGGCAAGGTTTGCCACGATCTCGGCGCCGTACTTCAGACCGAGCAGACCACCACCGACGAGTCCGATAAACGAGAAGATCCCCGTAATCAATCCACTGCGATAGCCGCTATAGATCGAGTAGGCCAACAACGCGACCAAAGCAATATCAAGGAGTGTCATAACTCCAACTCTACGGTGGACTCCTGCTCCCATTCCTGTTCAAATCCAGTGTGATGGAGGAGGCGATCGAGGATGCCGCCGGTGAAGCCCCAGATGCGCATCCCAGCGACATCAAATGCTGGTCCGCGGTAGCCGCTGCGGTGGCGGAGCATTATCCGATTCTTCGGGTTTGCTAATTCATGTAAGGGGATGAGTTCAGCGCGCACCACCTCTTCGCTCCGTTCCGGGCTCAGCGGATGCGGCTCCCGCCAGAAGCCCAGAATTGGTGTGACATGGAAATTCGATGGTGGAATGAAAAGCTGGGGTAACTCAGCCAGGACATCGACGCTCTCACGAATCAACCCCACCTCTTCAGAACTCTCGCGCAACGCACCTTCGATTGCGCTCTCATCTGCTTCAAGCGCGCCACCCGGGAAGGATGGCTGGCCACTATGCGAGCGCAATCCTTCAGAGCGCAATGTGATTAACACTTCTGGCCCAGCAGTGCCATCGTGCAACAGAATCAAAACAGCGCTCTCTTTAGTTCGCTCTGCTTGATCGGCAGTTGGCCGAATGTTGTAGAGAAAAGCATCATCTCGCAGGTTGCCAAATCTTTCACCGAAGGAGTGCAACCACTCTGGTTTCATTACCATCGCTCCTTGCTCTTCACTAACTTCAATGCCAAGACAGGATCTTGCTCACCGATACCAAATGATGGACATAATTTTGCCAGTGGACAGGCACCACATGCTGGCTTTCGTGAGTGACAGATTCGTCGGCCATGCCAGATCAAACGATGCGAGAGATGCGTCCACTCTTTTCTCGGAATTAACTTGGCGACATCGCGCTCGACCTTCACTGGGTCTTCTTCGTTTGTCCAACCGAACCTGCGCGATAACCGGCCGAAGTGTGTATCTACGGTGAGTCCAGGAATATCAAATGCATTACCCAATACGACATTGGCGGTCTTCCGTCCGACTCCAGGAAGAGTCACCAGCTCATCCAACTCTGGCGGAACTTCGCCGTCATACTTGGCCATCAACTCCTGAGAGAGCGCCTTGATGTTTCGCGCCTTCGCACGGAAGAACCCAGTGGATTTCACGATTCGTTCGATATCAGCTAGTCGCGCACTCGCCATCTCTCTTGCACTCGGATACTTGTTGAAGAGTGCAGGCGTCACCGCATTGACGCGCTTATCGGTGCACTGTGCTGATAGCACGGTTGCGACGAGAAGTTGATACGGAGTTGCGAAATCCAACTCACAGCAGGCATCAGGGTATTCCTTGCTCAACGCTCGATAGATCGCACCTGCGCTTGCCATGCGCTTCAGGGTACGCGAACTCGCGAAGGTCGATGATTCACGGTAAGTTTGCGCATATGGACGCCATTGACACCGAGGTTCGGAAAGCGCCGCTCTTCATCGCTCTCGATGACGAGTCTGCCCGCGTGCTCCGCGCCTCGATGGACGAGCTCCGCCTGACCCGCGGCAAGGTCCTCTTCTCCGAGGGTGATCAGGGCGACCGCCTCTATGTCATCGTCGAGGGGAAGATGAAGCTGGGCACAGTGAGCAACGATGGCCGCGAGAATCTCCTCTCCATCCTGGGCCCTGGCGATATGTTCGGTGAGCTCTCGCTCTTTGATCTCGGTCCGCGCGCCTCTACCGCCACCGCTGTCACCGATACTCGACTTCTCGCCCTGAAGAATGATGATCTCCAACAGTTGCTCCGTAACCGTCCTGAAGTTGCCTTTCATCTCCTCAAGTCACTTGCGCAACGACTTCGCCGCACCGCTTCCATCGTTGAGGATCTCGTCTTCTCCGATGTCCCCGGTCGCGTGGCAAAAGCGCTCCTGCAATTAGCACATCGCTTCGGCAGCCAGAACGATGAGGGAATCCATGTCAACCACGATCTCACTCAAGAAGAGTTGGCGCAGTTGGTGGGCGCCTCTCGAGAGACGGTCAACAAGGCGCTCGCCGATTTTGCTGGTCGCAACTGGCTTCGACTCGAGGCTCGTGCAGTCACCATTCTTGATGAAGAGCGCTTAGCAAAACGCGCTAAATAAATTACCCAAACTACTGCCAGAATTTTGCTTTCACGATATTTGCACCAGCTTTTGCCGTGCCGACATACATCTTTCTTTTCTCATCAAGTGTGATTTCTAGAGGACCTTTTGCCATCGCACACCCAGAGCCAATCATCAGATCCGACTTCACCGAGCATGGGTGGCCAACTCCGGTGTTATGAATCAATTCGTGTGCAATGGTTTGCGATGCAGAATTGATCCGTGAAATCTGAGCGAGGTAACCTCGTTTAGCGTCCCAACATTTCCCGCCCATTTGAGCTAGGGCAACTCTGCCTGGCTGTTCACCAAGTCCGCAGTATTTCTTCGAGAGTTCGGCATCGAACACAAAGAGCAAGTATTGGTTCTTGGGAATCCCACCGTTCTGTTTCTTATACCTATTCCATAGTCGTGTCAGGATAGGTTCGGCCTTCGACTTCTTGCTGGGATCAATAAGATCGAACTTCTTTATCTCTGTGCTACTAATGCCGCTATCCATGATAGAAATGTCGTAAGCACCTTGATATGTGTCGAAATTGAATTTCTTTCCCAGTTTCTCGCTCATCCAAAGATTGGCAAGGTCAAGCCAATTGCTAATGTCTCCGCTCTCAAGGAAACCCTTCGACTTGATTCCCTTGACTGTTGTGTACACAACATGGATGGTGGGAGCCTTGCTCTCGTCCGC
>CAZPIJ010000101.1:0-3831 GCA_964586805.1 uncultured Bifidobacterium sp.
CTCTCTTGAAGGACTTGTGCGCCTGTCATCCGAATCACCAATTTGTCGGATGAGTAATACGACCACCAAGTCGTCAGAAGCGAGAAGCCCACGGCAATCGGCACTAATGCAGCGCCGCCACCGCCAAAGTAACTGACAGCAGCAAACGCAACAAGCCACATGAGAAATGCAAAAGCAATCAGCAGAAAGAAAGTCTTTCGCTTATTTGAACTTTGTAGCGTGCGAAAATTACTCATCGAATTCTAGAATTGCACCTTCGGCACATTGCGCGCTTGTGGATCGTCAACTTCGTAGAACTCGCGCTCGCTGACCTTCGCAAAACCGACGAAGAAACTTGAGGGTACAGTCTTGATTGCTACATTCAGCGCGCGAACATTGTCGTTATAAAACTGGCGCGCAAAACCGACTTTGTTCTCGGTAGTCGCCAGCTCTTCTTGAAGCGACAAAAAGTTAGCTGAGGCTTTGAGATCCGGGTAGTTTTCAGCAACTGCGAGTAAGCCGCGAAGAGCTTGAGTCAACATGCCATCTGCAGCAGCAACATCTGGCACCGCAGTAGCTGAGGTTGCCGCCGCGCGCGCTTGGACCACTTTTTCAAATGTTGCGCTTTCGTGACTGGCATACCCCTTGACCGTCTCGACCAGATTGGGAATCAAGTCAGATCGGCGTTGGAGTTGCACTTCGATCTGGGCCCATGCCTCGTCGACTGCGACATTGAGGCGGATGAGCTTGTTGTACTGGCTGATAAGGAAGAAGACGAGCAGCGCTGCTGCACCGAGGATGATCCAAAGTTCCATGCCCTCAATCTAGGACACCTTCCTTAACGATGCCTGAGGGCTCTAGTCGGCTGGCGGGCTAAGTTACCGGCGGGTAATATGGCGCCATGAGCCACTACATAGCCAACCTCCGCGATATCGAGTTCACCCTCTTTGACCTGCTCAAACGAGATGAGATTTTAGAAAAGGGTCCGTTCGCTGAAGTCGATCGCGCAACCGCGATGGGCATGCTTGAAGAGGTCAAACGGTTATCCGAAGTGGATCTTGCCGCATCATTCGTTGAAGGCGATCGTCTTGGCGTGGATTTCAACCCTGCTACCGGCGATGCCAAACTCCCCGACGCTTTCAAGAAGTCATACCGCGCATATATGGATGGTGAGTGGTGGCGAATCGATGCACCAGCTGAATTAGGTGGCACTGTAATCCCGCCATCAATTCGTTGGGCAATTGCTGAGATGGTTCTTGGTTCCAATCCCTCGGTCCATATCTATGCCTCGGGAACTGCATTTGCTCATGTTGCGTACATGCTCGGAACTGAACGAGACAAGAACATTGCCAAACTCATGCTCGATCGCGAGTGGGGCGCAACGATGATGCTCACCGAACCAGATGCCGGTAGCGATGTTGGCGCAGGTCGCACCAAGGCAGTCGATCAAGGCGATGGCACCTGGCACATTAGCGGCACCAAACGATTTATTACCTCTGGTGATCATGATTTGAGCGAGAACATCATTCACTTTGTACTCGCACGACGAGAAGGTGGCGGACCTGGAACCAAAGGCCTCTCACTTTTCCTTATTCCAAAATTCATGTTCGACCATAAGAGTGGCGAACTCGGGAAGCGAAATGGCGTCTATGTAACCAAGGTTGAACACAAGATGGGACTTAATGTCTCGACAACTTGTGAGATGAATCTAGGTGAGAAGGAACCTGCGGTTGGTTATCTCCTGGGCGAAGTGCACGAGGGAATCGCTCAAATGTTCAAAGTCATCGAATTCGCTCGCATGATGGTGGGCACTAAGGCGATTGCCACGCTCAGCACCGGATATCTCCAGGCTCTTGCCTATGCAAAAACCCGTCTACAGGGCCCCGATCTCACGAAGGCAGCCGACAAGGCAAGTCCTCGAGTCACCATCATCCACCATCCCGATGTCCGGCGTTCGCTCATGGTGCAGAAGTCCTATGCCGAAGCGATGCGCGCGCTGGTGCTCTACACCGCATCCATCCAAGATGAAATCGTCATTAAGCAAGCATCTGGCGAAGATGCAACAAAGCTCGCAGAACTCGAGGCGCTCAATGATCTATTACTCCCAATCGTCAAAGGCTATGGCAGTGAGCGATCCTGGACACTTCTTGGTACCGAGTCACTCCAAACTTTTGGCGGTTCCGGGTTCACGCAAGATTGGCCACTCGAACAGTATGTTCGCGATGCGAAGATCGATACTTTGTATGAAGGAACCACTGCAATCCAGGGACTTGATTTCTTCTTCCGCAAGATTGTCAAAGATGGTGGTAAGGCAATTCGAAAAATCGGAAAGGAAATCGGTGCACTTGCAGCATCTGGCGGAACGCACGCAGAACTCAAGGTGCAACTTGGAGCTGCGCTGAACGAAGTCAATACTTCTATCGGCGCAATGGTGGGTGTTGCCATGGCTTCGCAAGAAGAACCACAAGAGATCTACAAGGTTGGATTAAATACCAGCAGATTATTGATGAATGTCGGAGACATTATTTGTGCTTGGCTATTGATTCGCCAAGCCGATGTCGCAGCCGAGAAACTCGCAACCGCAAGCGAAAAAGATAAGGCGTTCTACCAAGGCAAGATCGCTGCAGCGAAGTTTTTTGTCGAAAATGTCCTGCCACACATCGCTGTCGATCGTGCAATCATCGAAAAGACTGATAACGCGATTATGGAACTGGCGGAGAACGCTTTCTAGTACACTCACACGGTGCGCAGATTCACTGGTGAAATCCTTGTTATCTGCAGCGCGCTCTTCTTCGCGACCACCGGCGTCCTCGCCAAGCTCATCATTTCTGGGGGAATCAGCCCCGTTCAGTTAACCCAGATCCGAACCGGCGGCACTTTCCTGGCGCTTTTACTCTTCCTGCTTGTAGTCAACCGATCCTCCCTCCGGCTTACCAGGAGAGAGATTCCTAATCTGATTCTCCTGGGCATTATCGGAATCGCAGGTGTCCAAGCCTTCTATTTCTTTGCCGTCACCCGAATGCCGGTGAGTATCACTCTCGTCATCGAATTCACAGCACCTATCTGGATTGCCCTCTTCGTGCGCTTCTTTAGAAAACAGATTGTCCGACCGATGGTCTGGTGGGGTATCGGTACCGCCCTCGCGGGATTATTGCTGGTCACCGAGATCTGGGCGGGCTTGAAGCTCGATGGCATTGGCGTCATCGCCGCATTCATCGATGCGCTCTGCCTTGCCTATTACTTCCTCCGACTTGAGCATACCGTCAAGACCAGAAGCGCTCTGAGCACTTTGGTCTATGTTTTTGCCATCGCATGTATCGCGCTCTCGATCATCTCACCACCTTGGAATTTTCCTACCGAAATCTTCAGAAAAGAGATCTCGTTAGATGAGTTAAGCCCCGGGGCAACACTTGCAGGTTGGGAGCTCATCACGATTTTGATCATCATCGGTTCAATCATTCCTTATCTCTTTATCACCTATGGTTTGCAGCGATTGCCAGCTGCACAAGCAAGCGTGATTGGCATGACCGAACCAGTGATTGCTGGCGTGATTGCTTGGGTCGTTTTGAGCGAAGCTCTCACCCCATTACAAATTATTGGTGGCGCCACAGTATTAGCAGGTATTTACTTAACTGAACGGGCCCGCTTTCAAGGTGGCGAGCAAGATACGCATTAAAGCTGTTGTGCCATATCGACAAAACGCGAGAAGTGTCCTTGGAATGCAACAGTCACTGTCTTCGTAGGACCATTTCGATGCTTAGCAACAATGAGATCTGCTTCGCCCTGGCGAGGAGAATCGCGTTCGTAGACATCTTCGCGGTGGAGCAAGATGACCATGTCGGCATCCTGCTC
>CAZPIJ010000102.1:0-3667 GCA_964586805.1 uncultured Bifidobacterium sp.
TCTTACTCCTTCTCCTTGAGGTTATACGGCCAGTTCTCGTCCTGCTTGAGCTAATCGACTGGCAAGTGAGCCATCAATCAACTCGTCGGCAAAACGAATCGATACCCCACCAAGAACGGCAGAGTCGACTTCAACATTGATTCGAACATTTCTCCCTACTTGCGCAGAGAGTGATTTGGTCAATTTATCAAGCTGTGCATCATTGAGCGCTTGGGCAGTTCTCACATGAGCGATCACTTGATTTCTTCGGTCAGATGCAGCTTGAGCAAACTCATTAAGGCCAGCTTCGATATTACGCCCCCGAGGATGAGATACCAGGTGGGAAATCAGTTCACTCGTTTGCGCCGTGGCCTTTCCAGATAACAACGCCTGCACCACTCCTGCTTTACCTTCTGGACTTGCATTCGATGAAGGTGCCAGGAAAGAGCGGAGCTCTGGATTTGCATTCATAATTCGACTGAAGCGGAAGAGTTCTTCTTCGAGTCGGTCTAATGAATTCTCTTGCTCGGCCGCGAATGCTTGAGCTGAAACCGCTAACCACTCGGCCACATCAGCAAGATCACGCGGAGCGGACCATTTCGATTGAACAAGCCCTTCAACTATTTGATGCGCTTTAACTGACAGCTTGCTGCCGAAGAGAGAGCGCGCAAGAGCTTTCTTGTCATCAGCGGCTCGCGAAGGGTCGGTAAGCGCGCGCCGAAGCGAAAGTGATGAATCAAGTGCAACCGCAACCGCAAAGAGGTCTCTGGAAATTTGCGCAGCATCGCTGGTGCTATTGCCGGCAAGAGCGCTATCAAGCACCTTCCGCGCAAGAGCGAACGAGTCGCGACTACTTCCCCTCAATGCAAGAGCCATGGCTGACTAATTACTCCTCTCGAGATCCTCAAGAAAGCGATCAACCACTCGAGATTGACGGGCTTGATCCTCTAACGACTCCCCAACAATCTTGGATGCCAGCGCAGTTGCAATTGCTCCAACTTCTTGCATCAATGCATTCATTGCTTGTTGGCGTTCCGCCTCGATTGAAACTCTCGCCGCATTGGTGATCCGTGTTGCCTCTTCTTGAGCTTTGGCGCGCATCTCTTCGACGATTGCCGCTCCCTCAGCTCGAGCCTCTTCGCGCATCCGCTGTGCTTCACCGCGTGCATCAGAGAGTTGAGCTTGATAAGAGGCAAGCGCTGCCTGCGCATCGCGTTGTGCCTGCTCTGCTCGCTCAATCCCGCCCTGAATCGCATCTGTTCGTTCTCGATAAGCCTTCTCAAAACGAGGTACCGCTTTCGTACGAAGTAACACAAAGAGGATGCTAAAAGCGATTAAACCGACGATGATTTCGGCAGTCTTGGGCAGGACAGGACTATTCCCGTCGACTGCTGCTAACACGACCACTCCTGCTACATCTGGGTTCATGATGAACTCTCTTCTCTATTAATTATGGTCTTGAACTCTTACAGAACGAATGCGAGAACAAGCCCAAAGAGTGCCAGCGCTTCAGCAAGAGCGAATCCCAAGAACGCTAGTGGTTGCAAAATGCCACGAGCTTCTGGTTGACGCGCCACACCGTTGATATACGCAGCGAAAATCAAACCTGTTGCAATACCTGGTCCGATCGTTGATAGACCGAAACCGACGATACTGAGGGTACCTGTCATTTCTCTTCCCTTTCATTAATTGACCAAAGGTGCCTTTGGCCAAACCTATTGATTATTCAGTTATCGAGAGCCTCAATGTCCGTCCGCTAGTGCTCCTGCTATATAAAGAGCAGTTAACAGAGTAAAGATATATGCCTGTAAACATTGGATTCCTAGTTCGAAGAAGGTTAGACCAATTGCAAAAGCAAATGAAAACGGACTAAAAATCTTCAAAATAAGATCACCGTGAAGAAGATGCTCGCCGCCAATCGTGAAAACAAGCAGCAAGAGGTGGCCAGCAAACATGTTTGCAAAAAGTCGAAGCGAGAGAGTTAATGGCCTGGTGACAAAATATGTCAAGATCTCGATTGGGGTCAGAATTATGTACACCGGCTTAGGGATATCTGGCATAAAAGCAATATCTTTGAGATATTTTCCGACTCCTTGATGGCGCATCCCTACATAGTGGAAGACAATGAAGACAAAAATGGTGATGGCAATCGGAAACCCAATTCGTGACATCGTAGGGAATTGGATTAGAGGAATAATTCCGAAAATATTATTCACTAGCACAAAAGTGAAAAGGGAAAATAAGAAAGGTACATACTTCATGAAGTCATGTCCGATGACATCTTTGCCAATCGAGTTGCGAACAAACCCGTAGATCGACTCGCCAGCAAACTGGAGGCGGCTAGGAACCACTGCCGCTCTGCGTGAAGAGGCAATGAAGAAAGTTGAAATTACTATCACCGAGAAGAGGCAGAGGAATACGGGCTTGGTGAAGTAAATGCTCTCCCCGAAGATTGGTGGGAATTGAAAATCTTTCGCACCTGGAGGTACGAACCCACCTTCTTCTCCAGCACTCAGTTTGAGCACTCGCTCACTCCCTCGCCATATTTGAGACCAATGCACTTCGGGCGGAGCCAGCATCGGCTCCTGTCCAAACCAACTATTGAAACCACCCAGGAAAGCAGGGGGAGGTGGTGGTTTCAACCCTGGGATAACTTAGAGGAATCTCTCCGGTGTGGCAAAACGCAGCGAGTGCCGAGGTGGGGCGATTATCCCCGCCGAATGAAGCGCATCCAAATCAAGTAAAAGCTGGCGGTTATTCCCACTATCAACCCAATGGGGATGGCCCAGCGAAAATCAAAGAAGTAGTCAATTGCCCATCCGATGCCACCCCAAACCAGTAGCCCCGAGAGCAAGTACGAAAATATTGACCAGAACGCTCCGTCATCATTGGCCATGGCTAGATGGTACTGAGCGCACTCGCCCAACGGTAATGGTCTTACATTCGCCTTGATTTTCGCCGAGTCCAGGCAGTGGTGAATGCCCAAATCTCCCCGGCCAGCCAGGTGGTGGTCGTGGCGATCGCGATCACCCCAAATGCACGCTTATTCATATCAATAGGATCCAAAAGGAAAAGACAGAGAAGTAATAATCCGATTTTTATGAAGTACGAGGCCATCGCTAATCCCATGGTTGCGATTGGCGAAACTCGAGGTGCAATCAGTGCAACCAGTAGGTGAACTACGAGAAAGAAAAATACCAACAATATTGCGAAGAGCCCAGCAACAAATCCACCTCTGCCCACCAGCAAGCTCGCGGTTACAGTACCCACAGACCCAACAACCAAAGCTGGAATGCTCGAACTCAAAAAAAACTCTTTGTGATACCTCACGATGTAACAATCTTTCGATTGCGTAATGAAAAGATAAGCGTCGGTACAAAGATTATAAATGCTCCAAGAACATTAAATCGCCAGTCAATAAATGCTGATGCCGCTACAGGCAGCGCGATGAGAGCCGTCCAGAGATAAAGCGCAAAAGTTGCACTGCGATGGGAGTGCCCTCGTTTAAGCAACCGATGGTGTAGATGTCCCATATCTGGGGCGAATGGTGAACGACCTGCACGAGTCCTTCGAATAATTGCAAGTGATAAATCCACTACCGGGATTGCTAACACAGCGAAGGGTAAGAGCAGGGGCACTAGAGTCGGAGCAAAATTCTGAGATGCGATTGCGTTCGCATCAATCTGCC
>CAZPIJ010000103.1:0-3654 GCA_964586805.1 uncultured Bifidobacterium sp.
GTTGAGTAGCACTGGATGCTCGGCGATTACTTCTTCGAGGACATCCCAGACCACTGAACGGGCTCGCTCGACCATCCGCTTTGCAGACTTGATGTTCTGAGCGTGGTTAAGGTCGACAAGGCGCTTCATTACAAATGGCTTGAAGAGTTCGAGAGCCATCTGCTTTGGCAGACCACATTGGTGCAGTTTTAACTGTGGGCCAACGACGATTACCGAACGGCCGGAGTAATCAACGCGCTTTCCGAGCAAGTTCTGACGGAATCGACCTTGCTTTCCCTTGAGCATGTCGGAGAGCGACTTCAACGCACGGTTTCCTGGGCCAGTGACTGGACGACCACGGCGACCATTATCAAAGAGTGCATCAACTGCCTCTTGCAACATTCGCTTCTCGTTATTCACGATGATTTCGGGTGCACCAAGGTCGGCAAGCCGCTTCAATCGATTATTTCGATTGATGACACGACGATAAAGATCATTGAGATCCGAAGTCGCGAAACGACCACCATCGAGTTGGACCATCGGACGGAGATCCGGTGGAATCACTGGAACAGCATCGAGCACCATTGAAGTCGGTGAGTTTGATGTGTTGAGGAATGAAGAGACAACGCGAAGACGCTTTAGCGCACGAGTTTTCTTCTGTCCCTTGCCAGTGGCAATAATCTGTCGAAGATTCGCTGCCTCTTCCTTGAGGTCAAAGGTTTCAAGGCGTCGTTTGATTGCAGCCGCACCCATCGAACCTTTGAAGTACATCCCGAAGCGATCGCGCATCTCACGATAAAGCTGCTCGTCGCCCTCGAGATCTTGAACCTTGAGGTTCTTGAAACGATCCCAAACCTCATCAAGGCGATCGAGTTCGCGCTGCGAGCGATCGCGAAGTTGTTTGAGCTCGCGCTCTGCTTGTTCGCGAACTTTTCGACGAATATCTGACTTCGCACCTTCGTCTTCGAGCGCTGCGAGATCCGCTTCGAGTTTCTTCTGGCGGGCATCAATATCTAGATCCCGTTTTGTTTCGATCTTTTTCTTGTCAGAGGCGATCTTCTTCTGGTTCTGCTCGAAATCCTCATGACGAGCTTCGGCATCGACCTCGGTGATCATGTAAGCAGCGAAGTAAATGACCTTCTCAAGATCCTTGGGCGCTAAATCAAGTAGGTAACCAAGTCGGCTTGGCACTCCTTTGAAGTACCAAATGTGCGTTACTGGTGCAGCAAGTTCGATGTGCCCCATCCGTTCGCGACGGACTTTGGCACGAGTAACTTCGACTCCGCAGCGTTCGCAAACGATTCCTTTGAAGCGAACTCGCTTGTACTTACCGCAATAGCATTCCCAATCCCGGGTTGGTCCGAAGATCTTCTCATCGAACAGTCCGTCCTTCTCAGGCTTCAAGGTGCGGTAGTTGATTGTCTCTGGCTTCTTTACCTCGCCATGTGACCAGGTGCGAATGTCTTCAGCAGAGGCAAGACCGATCTTCAACTCATCGAAAAAGTTGACATCTAACATAGTTATCGCCTCTCCTAGATCTCTTCGACGCTGCTTGGTTCAACCCGGGAAAGGTTGATACCTAGCTCTTCTGCGGTACGGAACACTTCTTCATCAGTATCTTTCATCTCGATGGCAGCGCCATCGGATGAGAGCACTTCGACATTTAGACAGAGAGATTGCATCTCTTTGATGAGCACCTTGAACGATTCAGGGATTCCGGGTTCAGGGATGTTCTCACCTTTGACGATTGCCTCGTAGACCTTTACGCGACCGAGCACATCATCGGACTTGATCGTGAGCAACTCTTGAAGTGTGTATGCAGCGCCATATGCTTCAAGCGCCCACACCTCCATCTCGCCAAAGCGCTGGCCACCGAATTGTGCTTTTCCACCCAGTGGTTGCTGCGTGATCATCGAGTATGGACCCGTTGAACGAGCGTGAATCTTGTCGTCGACCAAGTGGAGCAACTTCAAGATATACATGTATCCAACAGAGATTGGGTCACGATATGGCTCGCCGCTTCGCCCATCGAATAGTCGAGCTTTGCCACTCTCACCTACCATGCGATTCCCATCGCGATTTGGCATCGTCGAACCAAGAAGTCCGGTGATCTCGTCTTCACGAGCACCATCGAAGACCGGTGTCGCTACTCGAGTTCCAGGCTTTCCGCTTTGTGCGCCGATGGATTTGAGGTTCTTCTTCCACGATGCATCGTCGCCTTCGACCTGCCAACCTTGCTTGGCAACCCAACCTAGATGTGTCTCGAGTACTTGACCAACATTCATTCGCCCTGGGACACCCAGTGGGTTCAAGACAACATCGACTGCAGTTCCATCTTCAAGGAAAGGCATATCCTCGACCGGAAGTATCTTCGCGATTACGCCCTTGTTTCCGTGGCGACCTGCGAGCTTGTCGCCATCTTGAATCTTTCGTTTCTGTGCGACATAGACACGAACTAATTGATTGACTCCTGATGGAAGTTCGTAACCTTCTTCGCTTTCGAAGACTTTTACACCGATAACTTTGCCACCTTCGCCGTGTGGAACCTTGAGCGAGGTATCTCGGACTTCACGAGCCTTCTCGCCGAAGATTGCCCGAAGGAGCCGCTCTTCTGGAGTGAGTTCAGTTTCACCTTTTGGCGTCACTTTGCCGACAAGGATGTCACCTGGGACGACATCAGCACCAACACGAATGATTCCCATCTCATCGAGATCAGCAAGGACCTCTTCGCTCACATTTGGGATATCGCGAGTGATCTCCTCGGCACCGAGCTTGGTGTCACGAGCATCAACTTCGTACTCCTCGATGTGAATAGAGGAGAGCACATCATCTTGAACTAATCGTTGGCTCAGAATGATGGCATCTTCATAGTTGTGACCTTCCCATGGCATAAATGCCACGAGCAGATTCTTTCCTAGCGCTAATTCGCCAAGGTCGGTGCTTGGACCATCGGCAAGTACATCCCCTGCCTCAACCCGTGCGCCTTGAGCGACAACCGGTTTGTGGTTATAGCAAGTTCCTTGATTGGAGCGACGGAACTTCGACAGGTAATAAGTCCGTGAAGTGCCATCGTCATGGCTTACTTTGATTTCTTCTGCGCTGACCTCAGTGACAGCGCCGGCCTTCTCGCTGACAATGACATCGCCGGCATCGACCGCAGCACGGAACTCCATGCCAGTTCCAACAAGTGGTGCCTCGGCACGAAGTAGTGGAACGGCTTGGCGCATCATGTTCGAACCCATAAGGGCACGGTTAGCATCGTCGTGCTCGAGGAATGGAATCATCGCAGTTGCAGCAGAGACCATTTGTCGAGGTGAGACATCCATATAGTCGACATCTTCTGCAGGGATGTATTCGACCTCTCCACCTTTACGACGGACGAGCACTCGCGGTTCAGCAAAGTGGTTGGTATCGGTGAGCGGAGCATTCGCCTGAGCGATGATGTGCTCATCCTCTTCATCGGCAGTGAGGTAATCGATGTGATCGGTTACCTTGCCTTTCACGACTTTGCGATAAGGGGTCTCGATGAAACCAAACGGTGTGATTCGACCGAAAGTCGCTAGCGACCCGATGAGACCGATGGTCGGACCTTCGGGAGTTTCAATCGGGCACATCCGACCGTGGTGCGAAGGGGGCACATCGCGAACGTCGAATCCAGCGCGCACCCGGGAGGGT
>CAZPIJ010000104.1:0-3544 GCA_964586805.1 uncultured Bifidobacterium sp.
CCGAGAAAAGAAGCGAGAGCCATAAATCTGTATGGCGGATTCCGGCGATGCAACTACTGATGGTCGAGGCGATGTTCGTCGGTTTCGGTTGGGGCGCGTTTGATGTTGGTATCCCAGCGTTCGCTACTTTGGAGAAGATTCCTGGCTGGAGCGGACCAATCTTTGCCTGCTTAGCATTTACCTCGGTGCTCGGTGGCTTGGTCGCAGGATTGATCTCGCGAAAGACATCGGCGCTCAAAGGATTGCTAAGAACATACGGTCTCTGGATGGTTGCGACCTTGCCTCTTGCGTTGACCTATCCCGGTTGGAGCATGGCCCTTGTTGCGCTCTTTATTGGATTCTTTGGTGGTGCGGTTCAAGTCTTTTATTGGGAGGTACTCGAGGCGGTTCGGCCCCAAGGCACTGCCGTAAGTGCACTTGGTTGGATTTGGACCGTCGATGGATCATTCATGGCGCTCGGTGCAGCTTTAGGTGGAATTATCGCGAGCGAGTTTTCGCCACGCCTGACCTTGTTGACGACAACTATCGCTGTTTCGATTGGCGTCAGTGTGTTAATTCTCGGCAGAAAATTACTCGCGCCTGCGAATCGAATAACTTCACCAGAAGAAGACCGAAGCGCAATCGAACACACTGCGCCGCCACAATAGTTTCAATCAATCTTTCAAGGGGAAATGTATATCTACCTCAAGTCCGCCCAGGCGACTCTTTTTTAGAGTCATCACACCGTGATGTTCCGAAACAATCGCCTGCATGATGCTCATCCCTAAACCAGATCCACCACTCTCTCGAGAGCGCGAATTATCAAAGCGTTGGAATTGTTGAATTCCATTTCGATAAGCATCCTCAGGAAGGCCGGCTCCGCCATCTCCTACAACAAGTCGTACGCCATCACTCTCATATCCGAGGTGAACGTAAACATCGGCTGACTCTGGTGTATGCCTGCGAATATTGGAGAATATGTTCGCAATCAATTGCTGAATATGCGGCAAAGATCCAACAATGAATACCTCGGGCGTTATCGAATCTTCGATTTTTCGCTGCGGATCTAAGAGTTTGAGATCAGTGATCTGAATTCGCAGAATATCCGAGAGGTTTATTGCATCCTCCATGGCGCTTCGTTGTTGTTCCCCTATTTCTGCTAAAAGTAATAAGTCTGATATCAACCGTTCCATTCGCCCAATTTCAGAGCCAAGACGTTCAATTGCGCGCTTTCTAGCATCCGGTTCGAGAGATTCAGCTCGCGCTAATAATTCAACATACCCTTTAATGACCGTGAGTGGCGTACGGAGCTCATGTGAAGCATCACCGACGAACTCCTGCATCTTTCTGCTGTTGCGCCGCTCCCCGTCCAAGGCGCTTTGCAGATATCGGATCATCTGATTGAGCGCATCACTTAGGTCATCAACTTCAGAGTTACCTTTTTCGCTGACCTCTTCGCTCCAATTACGACCAGTTGCTATCTCGCGAGCGCGCACTGCCAGGCGCTCGATCTTGCGAATATCAGGTCTGGTGAAAATCCGAGTCGCTAGGAACGCCAACAAGAGAGCGATGGCGAGAAAGAGCGCGAGCGCTTCAATATTGCGCAACCGGTTTCCCTCTACCTCAGCGATGGGCATCGCTAGAACGAGGTAGGAACTGCGCTCTAGAGCTAAAGTCGTAGCCCGATATCGCGTTGGGTCGCCAACCGTATTGATCCGGTTGAGAACTTTTTTGGCGGATACTTCGTTGAGTTCGAGAACTTTCCCATCGGCGGCAGTACGTACTGTAATGAGTTCACCTGAGCTATCCAGTAATGCGACAATCAACTGGGAATCACTCTCGTCAGCGAGAAATACTGCGCTCGAGAGCGGATCGCGCTCATCAAGTTGTGCCACCACTCTTGAGATGACGGAATCAACGCGCTGCAGCTCGGAGTCGTAGGCAGTGGTAATCGCAAAGTACCCAATGGAAAGGGAGATGACGGTAGTGATAGCTCCAGCTATCAAGGCAAAGCGAGTCTGCAATCTCACGCAGGTTCAACAATCTGATAACCAACACCTCGGACTGTACGAATGAATTCGATGCCGTCTCGATTGAGTTTCTTTCGTAAGTACGAGATGTAAGTATCCAAAACGCTCGTCTCTGTCTCGAAATCAATCTCCCACACCTCGCGAAGCAAAGTCGATTTGGTGAGCACTCGACCTTTGTTGCGCATGAGTTCCTGAAGCAATCGAAATTCGGTCGGTGAGAGTTCTATCTCCTCTTCACTATAAAAAACTTTATGCTGGTCTTCATCGAGAAGTAGTGGGCCACAGCGCAATAGAGTATTTTCCATCGCGACAGATCGACTTCTTCGAAGAATCGCACCAACCCGCAGTAAGAGCTCCTCCAAACCAAATGGTTTGGTGACGTAATCATCGGCGCCAAGGCGTAATCCGCGCGTGATATCGCCCTTCTCTCCTCGAGCGCTAAGCATCAGCGCCGGGGTGTCATCCCCCTTTTTCCGAAGCTGCTCAAGGAGTTCGAAGCCATCAAGGACTGGCATATTGATATCGATGATGAGCAGGTCCGCCGGGGCGCTTCGAAGGGCGGTGATGGCAGACATCCCATCAGGTGCGGTCGAGACGGAGTAGCCAGCGACTCGAAGGGCATCTCCTAAGAGCTCCCGTACCCCTGCCTCGTCATCAACGACCAATACATGAGCATTCGCAGAGCCAGGTGTTTCCATATCAAAAGGCTACTGGCTGGGAGCCCTGGGTAGGAGAGCTCCCCCTGAAAAAGCTCCAATTCCAACGCCTTCGCCATGGTTTTCACAGGAAGCTCTCAAGCAAATTCGCCACAATTGCCCACATGCAATCCATGCGAACGCTGCGCATCTCAACCATCGCTATTGGCTCTGCATTCGTTCTAACTCTTGGTGGATTAACCAATTCGGCTTCTGCTACTGAAGGTACCAATCCCTCTCCTTCGGCAACTCCTTCACCAAGCGCTTCGCCACAGAGCTATCAGCAACAACTTGATGCATACAAGCTCAAGCTCGATGAATTTAAAGTAGCGCTCGAGAAGTGGAACCTCGCTCGCAAAACTGCCGAAGATGCTTTCAAGGTCGAGATGGATAAGTTCCGAGTAGCTCGCGAGGCATGGGATGAGGCTAACAGCGATTTCATCGAAGAAATCAACGACGACTTCAAAAAAGATCTCAACAAGGCGCGAATAGATTTTAGAAACAGTTGGGCAAATGCAAAAACCACTGAAGCGAAAGCTGCGGCACGTAATGCGCTCAACGCGGCGACGCTTGCTGCAACGACAGCGCGACAAGTAGCCCTTGAAGCTCTTGGCGAACCACCAACGCCACCAGCCAGGCCAATCCTTCCGCCACGACCTTTAGAACCGCTCAAACCAATCGACCCGAATGCGCCGAAGTCATCAAAGAGACAGATTCAACCAGCGCCACCGATGCAACCCATGCAACCCATGCAACCAACTCCACAAGGTCAGCGCCCTCCTAAGGGCGAGAAACCTGAGAAAGAACAGGATCGTAAGCAACCAAAAGCATCGGGACAAA
>CAZPIJ010000105.1:0-3358 GCA_964586805.1 uncultured Bifidobacterium sp.
TGCGTCGGCTCATTCGTTCCGTCCTTGCTCCATTGATACTTTTTGCTGCGCTCTTGCCTATCTCGCCGGCCAACGCTTCAGGCCCAACACCAAATAGTGCGCCGATAATCTCAGGTACTTTGGCTGTTGGCCAGACGCTTTCGGCATCATCAGGTAGTTGGACGCCTACGCCTGCAAGTTATACCTATCAGTGGTGGAGCTGTAGTAGCCAAGTTGAAAGTGCTTGTTCCTTGGTTACTGGTGCCACCAGTTCAACTTATACGCTTGCGCTCAACGATGGTGGCAACTTCTTTTATGTTCAAGTCACTGCCCTCACTGCAGGTGGTGGTACTACCGCCAAAAGTGCAATCTCAGGAAGGGTGCTCACTCAACCAACAAACATCGTTGCACCAGCAATCTCAGGTTCGGTTTTGGTTGGCACCACGCTCTCACTCAGTTCCGGAACCTGGAACGGTGCGAGTTCACCTCTCTATACATATCAATGGCAACGGTGCACCACAGCCGATTCTTCGGGATCAACATGCACGAACATCACTAATGCTGCTGCAAGTTCCTTCACAGTGACATCCACGGAGGTGGGTTTCTTTCTACGAGGGCAAGTCTCGATAGCCGCAAATGCTTTTAACTTGGCAGGTAGTGCATTCTCAGGTTTCACTAATCAGATTTCTTCAGAACCGATTACGGTGACGCTGCCCTCAATCACTGGACTCGTCGCAGTCGATGAAGTACTCACCGCCACTCGCGGCACATTCGCAGCTTTTCCGTTGCCCACTTTTACTCAGCAGTGGCAATCATGCACCAGCACCGATATCACCACATGTACCCCGATAGAAGGCGCTAATACTCTCTCGTACACCATTAAAGATGCCGATGTCGGAAAGTACTTCCGGATCATGGTGACTGCTTCAAACAATCTCGGTGTGAAAGGTTCACCGAGTGCGTTGACGACGGTAGCGATTCGGACAGCTTTGCCCGCCAACACGGCAGCTCCCACAATCTCTGGCGCTGCAATTGATCGACAAACTTTGACTCTGACGATTGGAACATGGACTGGCGTGCCAACGCCCACCACCACGACTGTGTGGCAAGTTTGTAGCGACTTGGCAGGAACTAGCTGCGCTGACATTCCTACTGCGACCACAAGTTCTCTCAAGTTGACCTTTGCTGATCTGGGTAAGTATTTCCGAGCGAAAGTCACTGCAACGAATCGAATTGGTACAGCCTCGAGTACCTCTAACATCCTTGGTCCCGTCGTTGCTGCAACCAAACTCGAACGGACTCCATCAACCTTCGGATTTCTCCAAGTCGGGCAAGTGTGGATTGCTACTCCCGGATCATGGAGTGGGGCGATTGAGCCCACTTTTGGATATCAATGGCAGCGCTGCTCTGACGAGAAGGGCGCTAATTGCACCGACATAGCCGGCGCAACAAAAAGAGAGTACACAATCCAAGGTGCTGACAAAGGCTCTTATATCCGAGTGAAGAATTGGATTATCGACCAATCGTTGCCGGCGTATAGCGAGATTTTGGCAGTGAAGATCGCAGCTCCTGCGCAATTACCAAAAGAAGAAAAGGCTGCTACTCCCACTCCACCTGCACCAAAGCGGATAACAATCACCTGCGTCAAAGGAAAAACGACTCAGCGGCTCTCCGGAACAGCGCCAAAGTGTCCGAACGGATTTAGGAAGCGCTAACGAGGTGCTTCAACCTAAATTTGTATTTAGTAGAGTGAAAAAGTTTGTCGCCTTCTTGACTGTCATAATTTTTGCAAATATAACCCTTCTCGCTTCAGCAGAATTAGGTGCTCATTCAGAAGAGCCTTCCGACCAATTCATTGGCTGGAAGTCTGAAGAAATTTTCACTGGTGCTGCATCATCGCGAATTAGAATCCAGACAGAAGCTGGAGACGATAAGAATTCCATTCTGCCGGTCTACGAAGTTTGCCGATCTTTTCAAGAGGCTCCCTGCCTCGAGGCGTATTCTAAGCCAACTGATGCGCGATTGTTACTTCCGCATTGCAAGTCAAAATCTGAATCCTGGTGCATAGAATCGTTATTTGTTGGTCGCAAGGATAAACCGATCAAGCAGGCAAAATTTGTGCGCCAAGTTAAAGGAGTGACAACAGATTCCAACAGCAAGTTGGGGTATCCGCGAGGCAGCACAATATCCCTCTGGGATGTATCAGAGTCATCAAATTTAGGTGGCGTCACTTCATATGCAGCATATGTTCAAATCAGAATGGCAAGATTTCCTGATGTTTTCCCATTGAGCACCCGGAATGGAGCGACGCTCACAGCTGCTATTTTTCCTTACCGAGAGATCACGGATTTTCAATCGCCAAAAATGGTTTCCTATAGGGGAATCTCTATACAGGCCACAAATAATTCAGTCCAAGGTAGAAAATTTGAGATTGTGGGTGGGGATGTAGATTGTGTTTGGACAGAAGACAGTAAATGTGGGGTAATAGAGAATTTTCCATCGGACTCGGTAGCGGGAATCAGATTACGAGTGGACTCGAGTTTAGCAGGTTGGTTGATGGGCAGATTGGGCAACCCTCAAGTAAAAGTAGTGAAGATTGATGATCAAACGAGCACTCTGGAAGTGACTGCTGAGCCTTTGCAAGTTCCCAAATTATTTGTCGCAGTTTCGAAAAATCAATTTACTCAAAAACTAAGAGACACTTTTACTGAAGATGGCTACGGCATTCAGGACCCACAAGGAATCTCTCAAATTTCAAATGCCGATCCAGGGATTTTTGAGATTATTGATTCATGGCGTGATGTCGCCAAAGATACAAATGCCGGATTATCTACAGCCTGGAATTTTTACAGCGTGACGGGGGGAGGTGGTTCAAAATGTCTACTGAATCCCAAGGGACTTCAGGGGATTGTTGCGACGAACGCAATGGCGTATGACGGCTTTGCGCCAAGTTTCAAAGATGGAGCCCTCGTCTATCAGGTCGCAAGTTTTCACAATAATCTAGATGGAACTGAATTCACAGGGACTTACAACCTTATAATTTCGCGCAAAGTCGCAAATTGTTTATACGATTTGCAGAATTTTCCAGTTTCAGCATCGGTGTCAATCCTTCGAGATGATAAACAGGACTTAGAGATCGCTAGCACGAGTTTTTCTCAAATAGGTAAAGGAGAAGATAGTTGGTTGAGAGTAAATGTAGAGGGGTTCACTTTTTCTGCCCCGCAAATTCGGGTAAAATTTTCAAAGAAGATTCTCTCAATTACTTGCCAAAAAGGCTCAGTTATCAAGAAGGTCTCGAATGCCTCGGGCAAGTGTCCGAAAGGTTTTAAGAAGCGCTAGTAGGTTTCAGATGCCGTAACTCAGAGTTGCGGCTGGAGTT
>CAZPIJ010000106.1:0-3335 GCA_964586805.1 uncultured Bifidobacterium sp.
GAAATCGGTGTCCGGCAAGATCTGAATCATGGCGCGAGGTCCATGCTCATCGAGCCCTGTAACAACCCCCAGAGATTTCTTCTTCCAGCCGTATTTAAAAAGTTCCACTCGACAAGAGGAAGTTGTATTAATGCGAATGGTCGACTGTTCCCCTGACACAGACCATTTTGGCCACATATACCCAAGTAGTTTGTCGGCTAACAGCCTGAATTTGATCGGTTCCGAGACTGGCAACGTCACATCGACGTGCTTAGATCCGAATCCTGGCTTTCCTAAGGTCATCTTGTAATTGCCAGGGGCCAAATCGACGTCAATCGCGCCGCTCATAAAGGATTTGGTATGCGCCACCAATGCGCCATCCTTCACAAATTCCACGGAGACATCTGCAACTGCCAGATAGTCCTGATCACTGACATACCCGATTATCATTCTCTGCCGTCCTATCGTAAGAAGTGATTCAAGACATTTTTGGTGATTTCTGAAAGAGGCTTATCCACTAACAGCGAGGAGATGTAGTTCATCGATCCCACTGAGAAGACCTCGCCACCTGCTCCAGGAAAATCCTTATAGACCATGTCTGCTCCGCTACTTCCGGGAACATCAGGGTTAAGTCCTTTGGCGAGCGAGATAAAGCCATCGCCGGTATGAGCAGTTCTGTTATCAGTTTCGTGGCCCGATGCGCCACCAGGAATCCGTTCATGCATCGAGTTAATCCCGAACTTATCCCCGTTCTTCAAGCCTGTGCCATTGAAAATCCAATGATTCTCATCTCTAACCTCATATGGAGCACCTGTGCCTTCTCCATCACAGACCACGCCTATGAGTTCTGCAGGAGAAATACCAGTTGCTTTATGGAAGCGATTATCGAAGTTCCCGACTTTTCGGTTCTTACGGTCTGGATCAGCAAGACTTAATTCATGGAAGGTATTGGAATTATCGGTGAGATATCGAACGGTGGATTCGTCGATGTACTCCACTTCGCAATCGAGCCCGTTTCCACCGAGATACATGAAGCGACCGCCACGATTGAAGACCCAATCTTTAACTTTGGTGTACTCCTCGCGGTACCAATATTCAGGGTGGATCTCCGTCAAAAGTGTTTTGTACTCATCCAATGGCAACGTTCCGTCGCGTAATTGGTTATCGCTATAGATGTCGTATTCATAGCCCTCGCGCTCCAACCACCCAAGCAAGCGCCACATTCCAGGAGCCAGGCTCGAAGCAAGTCGCCCGCTCATCGGACTCATCAAATGGTCCTCTTTGGGAACCACATTTCCAAATTCGGGACGTTCAAATGATATTGGTGGATATTGATCGTTAGGGACCTTCCAGAAAATGCTTTTCTCTTTCGATTGATACCTACTCAAATCCTGTCGAGCGTGGACCGTCGGTTTCTCGGGCAGGCCCTCTGGGTTGATGTAATTTCCCCTGCCCCCGTAATTGTTATAGGCATTCCAGTTATTAGTAGCTGCAAGCACGGCAATTTTTGCTGTTGGCTTTTTTGGCGCAACAATCCACGGCATCGAGAAGAACTCGCCACCTTCGTTCTCCAAGTGGATGTAGTACATCCCTGATTTCTCTGGCGCTTTGATGCCCCATGTCATTCCAGGATTAGGAAAGCCCACAGTGCCAAACTGGCAACCTGACTGCGCGAGGTCTCCGTCGGGTATGACTTGAGTCATCGCTTTTGGCCCATGCTCGTCAAGCCATGTGACTACCCCGTAGGACTCCTTCTCTTTCCCGTAGCGAAAGAGCTCTACTCGACAAGAAGTAGTTGAGTTGATGCGGATTCGAGAAGTTTCCCCGCTCACCGACCAGCGCGGAGACATATATCCCACAAGTTTCGTGGAAAGAAGTCGGAACTTAAACAATTCTTTCGCGGGTAAAGTGATATCGACATGCTTTGGCACATAACCATCTCGGGCAAAAGTGACTCGGTACTCGCCGCTTTCTAAATCTGCCTGGATTGCTCCGGTTGCCAGTGATTTGGTGTCGAACACCACCTTCCCAGCACGTTCAAAGACAACGCTGACATCATGGAGCGCTAAATATTCTTCGGAGCTTACGTAGCCAATCGTGGTTGGCATCCTTAGTTCTCCTGTGCGAAGTGGCAAGCGACTTGGTGAGGATTCTTTTGATTTGGAAGGAGTTGTAGCTCTGGCTTCACGGTCGAACAAATCTCTGGATTGCCGAGTTTTGCCCTTAATGGACAACGAGTGTGGAACGCACATCCGGCAGGCATATTCGTAGGACTTGGGATATCTCCAGTCAGGATCACGCGCTTGCGGTTCTTCTCCACAGCAGAGTCCGGTACTGGAACCGCTGATAACAATGCTTGCGTATATGGATGCTTTGGGTTCTCATAAAGTTCGGTTGATGACGCAATCTCTACGATGCCACCCAGATACATCACCGCAACTCGATCAGAAATATGGCGGACGACAGCCAAATCGTGTGCGATAAAGAGAAAGGCGATTCCAAGGGTCTTTTTTAATGACTCAAGTAAATTCACCACTTGAGCTTGAATGGAGACATCAAGGGCGCTGATTGGCTCATCACAGATGATGAGCTCAGGCTCTACTGCGAGCGCACGTGCGATACCGATTCTTTGTCGTTGGCCACCAGAGAATTGATGAGGGTAACGGGTAGCGAATTTTGGATCGAGTCCCACCAAGCTCAATAATTCTTCGACGCGATCTTTACCCGCAGGGCTCTTGAGCGGCAAGTTATGCGTCTTCAAAGGTTCAGTAAGAATCTGTCGTACAGTTTGTCGTGGATCAAGACTCGAATATGGATCTTGAAAGACCATCTGAACTTTTCGTCGTAATGGTCGTAACTTTCCAGCATTGATGCCGACAATCTCTGAACCATTGATGAGAATCGAACCCTCATGGGGATCATTCACTCTGACAATTGCTCGTCCAACGGTGGTCTTTCCCGAACCTGACTCACCGACAAGACCGAGGGTCTCGCCTTTATCGATTGTGAAGCTAACTGAATTGACTGCACGGACATAGTTCTTTGCTCGTCGTAATAATCCAGCACCAATCGGGAAACGAACCGAGAGATTGTCAACAACAAGAATTTTATTTTGCTCGCTCATCGTGCCACGCTCTCATGTTTTGACGAACTATCTTGTGGATGCCAACATGCAACAAGGCGATTAGGAAGAAACTGCTCGAGTAATGGTTTCTCAGTTGAGCACTTCTCCGTCGCCGATTCACATCGAGGCGTGAAAGGGCATCCAACTGGAATCCGGCTCATATCGGGCGCCATTCCAGGAATCGGATGCAACTCTGCCGTCCTCGGTCGGTCAAGACGTGGAATAGATCGAA
>CAZPIJ010000107.1:0-3283 GCA_964586805.1 uncultured Bifidobacterium sp.
GATAACACCAGTCTCGGTCATTTCCAAGAAGAGATCGTTACCTTCACGAGTCCGTTCGCCAACACCTGCGAATACCGAAACGCCACCGAAGTTCTCGGCAACGCGGTAGATCATCTCCTGAATAAGAACAGTCTTACCCACACCTGCACCGCCGAACAGACCAATCTTTCCACCACGAACATACGGAGTGAGGAGATCGATGACTTTGATGCCCGTCTCGAACATCTCCGTTTTCGACTCGAGTTGATCAAAGTCCGGTGCTTTGCGATGTATTGGCCAACGTTCTTTCACATTCAAGGAGGCTGTTGGAACATCGAGCGACTCACCAAGGGTATTGAATACATGCCCTTTCGTGACATCGCCAACGGGGACCGAGATGGCCGCACCAGTATCGCGGACCTGAGCGCCCCGAACCATGCCATCAGTAGGCTGCATCGAGATTGCGCGGATCAAATTGTCACCAATGTGCTGGGCAACTTCTAAGGTGAGAGTGCGTTGTCCACCACCTAGTGTCACATCGACATGAAGGGCATTGAAGATATCTGGCATGGAGTCGGCCGGGAACTCAACATCCACGACCGGCCCGATGACTCGAGCTACGCGCCCTGCGGTTTTTGTTTCGGTTGCCATCTCTTACTCACTTCCTGCGCTAGCAGAGGCGAGCGCATCTGCGCCGCCAACGATTTCACTGATTTCCTGGGTAATTTCGGCTTGACGAGCCGCATTCGCAAGTCGGGTAAGCGACTTGATTAACTCATCAGCATTGTCAGTTGCTGATTTCATTGCGCGACGACGAGCTGCATGCTCCGAGGCAGCAGATTGAAGTAGTGCATTGAAAATTCGTGCCTCAACATAACGAGGAAGTAACGCATCAAGAACTGTGCCGGCTGATGGTTCAAACTCGTACAAAGGAAGCGGGCCAACTTGAGCGGTGGTGGTCTCGACCACTTCGAGTGGCAGCATTCGCTTTGCCATGGGCTCTTGAGTGACCATCGAACGAAACTCGGTATAAACGATGTGTAATTCTGCCACGCCATTTGGGTCAACAGCAGAGTCAAGCAAGAAAGCCTCTAGAAGTGCAGCCGAGATTGCCTTAGCATGGTCATACGAAGGGTTATCGCTAAAGCCGCTCCACTGCTTGGCAATCGCTCGATTTCGGAAACGGTAATAATTGATTGCCTTTCGGCCCACCAGATATGCCTTTGCCTCTAATCCTCGTTCGCGCAACATCGAAACAAGTTGATCGCCCTCTTTGATTACGCTGCTGGAGTAGGCGCCAGCCATACCGCGGTCAGCAGAGATAATCAGAACTGCCGCGCTCTTTGGATTCTTCTCATCTTCAGTCAATGGATGCTTCGTACTTGAGAAAGAGGCTACTGCAGTGACGGCTCGAGTTAACTCATTCGCATAAGGGGTTGATGCTTGCACTTTCTGTTGCGCCTTCACAATTCGCGACGCTGATATCAGTTCCATTGCCTTTGTAATCTTCTTTGTCGCTTTCACCGAACGCATGCGTCTGCGGTAAGTTCGTAACTGTGCTCCCATATCTCTGCCTCCTTCCTTAGTTTGTGCTGGATATTGTGAACTCTGACTTACTTCTTTGCCGGCACCACTCGAGTGATCGCCTCTGCACCTTCGCCCTCAAGGGCTTGCGCAGGGGCTTCATTTACTGACGCTACAGACGATGCATTAAAGCGCGCAGTAAAAGTTTCGATTGCTTCGGTAAGAGCTGCGGCCGTGTCGTCGGAGAGCTCTTTCGTCTCTTCGATGACATCAAGAATCTTCTTCCGATCGCGACCGAGGAATTCGAGGAATTCGCTTTCGAAACGGCGAATGTCGGCTACGGGAATCTTGTCGAGTTTTCCAGTAGTGCCAGCCCAGATTGATGCCACCTCTTGAGGAACCGAGAATGGGCTGTATTGGCCCTGCTTGAGCAGTTCAACCATGCGTGCACCTCGTTCAAGTTGTGCCTTAGATGCAGCGTCGAGATCCGAACCAAAAGCAGCGAACGCCTCCAATTCACGGTATTGAGCAAGGTCAAGGCGAAGGCGTCCAGCAATCTTCTTGATTGCCTTCGTTTGCGCAGAACCACCAACGCGCGAAACTGAAATACCCACATTGATGGCTGGGCGTACGCCAGCATTGAAAAGATCGGTTTCAAGGAAGCACTGGCCGTCAGTAATCGAAATGACATTTGTAGGAATAAAGGCTGATACATCGTTACCTTTAGTCTCAATGATTGGCAATCCTGTCATGGAACCTGCTCCCATTTCATCGGAGAGCTTTGCACATCTTTCGAGCAGCCGTGAGTGCAAATAAAAGACATCTCCTGGGTATGCCTCGCGACCTGGTGGACGACGAAGCAGAAGTGAGACAGAGCGATATGCCTCGGCTTGCTTGGAAAGGTCATCAAAGACAATGAGCACATGTTGTCCTTGGTACATCCAATGCTGTCCGATTGCAGATCCGGTATACGGAGCAAGGTATTTGAATCCTGCAGGATCAGACGCTGGTGATGCGACAATAGTTGTGTACTCAAGCGCACCAGCCTCTTCGAGAGCTGCGCGCACTGATGCAATGGTCGAACCTTTTTGACCGATTGCGACATAAATACATTTCACTTGCTTCTTTGGATCGCCTGACTTCCAGTTCTCGCGTTGGTTAATAATCGTGTCGATGGCAACTGCGGTCTTTCCAGTCTGTCGGTCACCAATGATTAATTGTCGTTGACCTCGACCAATTGCTGTCATGGCATCGATGGCCTTAATTCCGGTTTGAAGTGGTTCTTTTACAGGCTGGCGTTGCACGACCGAAGGCGCCTGCAATTCAAGTGCGCGGCGATCTGAAGCCTTGATATCGCCCTTGCCATCTATAGGACGACCGAGGGCGTCGACTACGCGACCGAGGAATCCATCTCCGACTGGCACAGAGAGAATTTCGCCGGTACGACGCACTGTCGTTCCTTCTTCAATACCTGTTGTCTCTCCCAAAATGACGATACCAATCTCACGCACATCAAGGTTGAGTGCAAGACCTAGCGTGCCATTCTCAAATTGAAGCAGCTCGTTAGTCATCGTTGATGGCAAACCAGCAACTCGTGCGATTCCATCACCTGCCTCGGTAACGGTTCCGATCTCATCGCGGCTTGCGCCACTTGGTGAATACGACTGAACAAACTTTGCCAGCGCATCACGGATCTCTTCCGGTCGGATTGTCAACTCCGCCATCTCTTACTCCTTCTCCTTGAGGTTATACGGCCAGTTCTCGTCCTGCTTGAGCTAAT
>CAZPIJ010000108.1:0-3022 GCA_964586805.1 uncultured Bifidobacterium sp.
CAACTTGTCAATTTTTAGGACCAAAAACACAGCCCCTTTTTCCGATATTTTCGAGGGTACCCTCAACCTCGCCTTTACACTCCCGCTCCAGCCATTGAGCGCAGCTCGCTCAATCGCCAGCTTGCGCCTTACGCTTGCGCCATGACTGCTAACGCCGACGCCTTACTCCGTCCAGAGCTTGAGCCACTCCGTCCAATTTTCAATGCTGCCCTTACCTCCGATTGCCTTGATCATCTCGGCTATCGAAACCAAGTACTTGGCTCGGACATTGCCATGATTTCGGGTGAGGGAGTAATGATGGGGTACGCATTCCCCGTTCGACTCGAACCGGTCACTGCCGCCCCCGAAGTTCCGTATGTGGGACTCCTCAAGGCGCTAGATGCAATCGGTAGAGATGACGTCTTCATCAAACCATCAGGACGTCTCCACAAATCTGCGCTCTGGGGCGAATTGCTCTCCAACGCATGCAAATTCAAAGGTGCCGCTGGTGCCCTCACCGATGCTCCAGTGCGTGATGTCGCGAGAACGAGAGCGCTTGGATTCAAAGTCTTTGGTACTGGAACGTGGCCGCTTGATATCAATAGTCGATATGAAGTGGTGGCCCACAATGTGCCAGGAGAGATCGATGGAGTCGAAATTAATCCTGGCGATCTCGTCGTTGGCGATGTTGATGGCGTGGTCATAGTTCCCAACCATCTAATTCCACAAGTGATTGCCTTTGTCGAAGAGAAGAATTCCGGCGAGAACCTCTTTCGGAAGGCTGTAAAAGAGGGTATGTCACCGAGTGCGGCCTTCGCAAAATTCGGAGTTTTGTAAATTTCACTATGTCTGAAATTTCACATATCGATCTCTGGCAAGCCTTAGATTCGCGCGGTATGCCAACGGTCGCAGCTCGAGTTCGCATCGGATCCCAAGAAGCAGTTGCGATTGCTCCTTCGGGAGCAAGTACCGGCAGCCATGAAGCGCTCTTTCTTCGCGATGGCGAAAGCCACTTCAATGGCCTCAGTATTGAGAAGACAATCTCCAAGTTCGCGAAGGACGTTCTTCCAGCATTAATTGGTATCGCTGGAAATGATTTCTCAGAATTAGATCGAGTATTACGAACATTCGACCCTTCCCCTACCCAATCACGGTTTGGAGGTCATATACCTGTTGCCATCACTCTCGCCACATGGCTGGCCTATGCAAAACGTGCCGGTGTTCAGCCCTTCGAAGTTATTGCCCAACATGTCGGGTGTACGCCTTCACTGCCGATGCTTATGGTCAATATCTTCTCTGGAGGCGCGCATGCCGGTCGAACAATCGATCTACAGGATATTTTGGCGATTCCGACTCGTGCGACCACTTTTACTCAAGGATTGGAGTGGATTTGGCAGATCCGCGAAAAGTGCAAGGAGCAGCTTGGTAAACGTGGCTTTGATACCGCGCTGGTTGCGGACGAGGGGGGTCTGACGGCAAAACTCTCAAGCGATGAAGAGGCAATTGCTCTCGTCGCTGAGGCAATCGAGGGATGCAAGTTATCTGGTCGTGTGCACATCGCGCTTGATATTGCAGCAAATCAGTTATTTAACGGTGAAAAGTATATGGTGCATGAGAACGGTGAAGAGGTCGCGCTTAGTTCAGAGGAGTTCGTCCTACGGTGGAGCGCATGGCTAGAACGGTACCCGATTATTTCGGTAGAAGATGGTGCTGCTGAGGATGATGAGTTAGGTTGGCGCGCTCAACGTTCCCTCATCAACCGCATCCAAATCCTCGGCGATGATCGTTACGCCACGCAACTTCGAAGATTGACTCGCGGACTTGCCGAAAACGAGGCGAACGCGATTTTAATCAAACCAAACCAGGCGGGATCCCTATTTGCAGCGCTAGCTACTCTCAAGGCGGCCAAGAAGAATGGTTGGAATACCGTGGTTTCGGCTAGATCTGGTGATACCGAAGAGAGCTGGCTTGCCGATCTTGCTACCGGTGCCAGCGCAGGACAAATCAAGGTGGGCTCCACCCATCGTTCAGAACGCACAGCAAAATGGAATCGACTTCTTGAACTCACCCATGACAATGCCGCTCCATTTAATCGAGTTCAAGGCGAGAATGGCGCAGGTGCACTCGAAAAGTTTATTTCAGTAATTCAATAGAAATTACTTCTACTCCACCTATTTGGCCGAGCACATTCAGCAAATCAGTTGGGTCAGTTCCTGGAATCGCAACCACAACATCGTCGATACCTCGCCCACCTTCATTACTTTCGACTGTGAACTTCCGGATATCCCCACCAGCAAATCCAATCGCCGAAGCGACTGAACCTAGAGAACCAGGTCGATCTGGTAGCGAAATTTTCAGATGGAATTCAGCCATAACCCCAGCCTACTCGCTTCGCTCTCTCAGCGGTGTTACTGATTATTAGCCGGCGCAGAACCAAGCGTCACTGAAAACGTTTTTAGCTCGCCACTTGGGAGCTCTACCGTTATCGACACAGTGCTATTTGGCGCGTAGGAGCGGATACGAACCACCGCGTCGATATCACTCTTGATTCCAAATCCATCGATGGACTTGATGATGCTGTTCACTGGAATTCCAGCCTTCTCTGCTGCGCCATCCTTGACCAAGCCGAGGATCTTCCCGTTTCCGTTGTATTGTCGATCGAATTCAACTCCGAGAAGTGGACGAGTGGATTTTCCACTCTTGATGATCTCGTTGACAACACGCATCGCCTGATTGATTGGTATCGCAAAGCCAAGACCGATATTTCCAGTCGTCCCTGAGCTTGATGCTCCCAAGGATGCAATCGCCGAGTTAACGCCGATCATCTCGCCTTGACCATTTACAAGTGGCCCACCAGAGTTACCTGGATTGACTGCCGCATCGGTTTGTAATGCATCGATGTATGACGCTTGATTAGTGGAACCAGCAAGCACAGGGCGGTTCAATGCAGAAATGATCCCACTTGTTACCGTTCCGGAGAGGCCCAATGGTGAACCTATTGCGACCGATAGATCTCCAATTAAGACCTGAGAAGAATCGCCAA
>CAZPIJ010000109.1:0-3006 GCA_964586805.1 uncultured Bifidobacterium sp.
TAATTCACTGTTATGCGCAGTTTGACTCTCATGCGCATGAAGCGCAGCCATCTTTTTGGGGAAAGTCTCGGTGATATCAATATAGTGATTAGGAGTAATCATGGAGGTGACCCACACCTCTTTCACTCGCCACGGCTCTAAACCTTCATCGAGTAGCTCCATAAAAGCGAAGCGATTGCGAGCGTCGGGATAGACCGCTTGGATTGCGGCTTCACCCGCTGCCATATGATCTGGATGGCTAGCACCTAAGCGATCCCAATTTCGTTCTGGACTTTGGATGATCATTCGATCTGGCTTTACGCGCCGGATTGCTTTTACGATTTTCTTGCGCAATTCGATAGTGGGCTCTAACCAGCCATCGCGGTAATTCAAAAATTCGATATCCGTGACGCCAAGAATCGCTCCAGCCGCACGCTGCTCCCGCTGGCGAATCACTGGCATTTGGTCGCGCGGCAGATCAGGGTCTTCGCCACCTTGGTCGCCATTAGTTGCAATGCAATACGCAACCTCGATCCCTTTCGCCGTCCATTGAGCGATGGTGCCACCAGCTCCAAAATCGACATCATCGGGATGTGCGGTGACGACAAGGACTCTGGAAACTTCCGAGTCGGCAATCGGCTCCATGGGGCTCCTTAAGAGTGGGTCAGGTTAGGCTCGTACATTATGAGTGAAACTGGCAGCAATCACCCACTCCTTGATGGGTTAAACCCAGCACAGCGCGAGGCGGTGCTCCACTCTGGATCGCCATTGTTGATTGTCGCGGGAGCGGGCTCTGGAAAGACCAGGGTGCTCACCAACCGAATCGCCTATCTCCTAGCCGCTCGGGCGGTTGCGCCCTACGAGATCTTGGCAATCACCTTCACCAATAAGGCCGCGGGGGAGATGCGCGAGCGCGTGCAAGCTCTTGTTGGCCCACGCGCTAAGTCGATGTGGGTCTCCACCTTCCACTCTGCATGCGTACGAATATTGCGCCAAGAAGCTGTCGCTGCCGGCTATCGACCGAATTTCACCATCTACGATCAGAGTGACGCACAACGCCTGGTCGCTCTCATCGGTAAAGATCTGAATCTTGATCCTAAACGGTATAACCCGCGCCAAATTCATGCCTTGATCAGCAATGCCAAGAATGAATTGATAGGACCGGCCGATTATGCCAACCAAACCAAGAATCACTTCGAAGAGATCGTGGCCGAGACATACACGATCTACCAAAGAAGGTTACACGAGGGGAATGTTCTGGATTTCGATGACCTCATCATGAAGGCAGTCGAATTACTCCAGCGACATCCCGAAGTCAAAGCTCGTTATCGATCTCGTTTCCGGCACATACTTGTCGATGAGTATCAAGATACCAATCACGCGCAATATGTTCTGGTCCGTGAATTAGTTGGCAATGAGCGCGATGGGTTTCCGCCAGCAGAACTCTGTGTGGTCGGTGATGCAGATCAATCCATCTATGCATTTCGTGGCGCGACTATTCGAAATATTCTTCAATTTGAGGAGGATTACCCAGCGGCACGGACTATCTTGCTCGAGCAGAACTACCGCTCCACACAGAACATCCTGAGCGCAGCCAATGCAGTGATCACTAACAATGCAAGTAGGAAGGCAAAGAATCTCTGGACTGATTCAGGAGCTGGCTCTGCAATCATCACCTACGAAGCTGACGATGAGAGAGATGAGGCCGAGTTTGTGATGAATGAGATTCGCTCGTTGCAACGAGAGGGAGTCTCGCAGCCCGGCCAGACGGCAATCTTCTATCGGACCAATAACCAATCTCGACCTTTCGAAGAGGTTTTCATGCGAAACGCGATTGCCTACAAGGTCGTCGGTGGCATTCGATTTTATGAGCGGAAAGAAGTTCGTGACCTGCTCGCGTACCTGCGTGTGCTTGCCAATCCATACGACGAGATTTCTCTGCGACGAATCATCAACACGCCAAAACGAGGCATCGGCGACAAGGCAATTGCGGCGCTCGACGAGCTGAACATCCCGCTGTGGGATGCACTCTTCAAGGCAGATCAGGCTCCAGAACTTGCTGCTCGCGCACTATCTGCAATCGATCAATTTGCCAATCTCATGGCCACTCTGCGCACTATGGTGGAGAAGGGAGTTAAACCTTCGGTCATAGCAGAGGCTGTTATCGAGCAGAGCGGTTTGGGCGCAGAGCTCTCGGATAGCACTGATCCACAGGATGAAGGTCGCCTCGAGAACATCGAAGAGTTGGTAGCCGTAGCGCAAGAGTATGAAGAGGATGAAAATCCAACTCTCCTGGACGATCAACCTGATGAAATCTCTCTCGTTGGCTTCCTCGAGCGCGTCTCACTTGTGGCCGACTCCGATCAGATCCCTGACGGAGAAGACCACGGAGGAGTTGTCACGCTCATGACTTTACATACCGCTAAGGGTCTGGAATTCCCCACCGTCTTTCTCACTGGATTAGAAGAGGGCGTATTCCCGCACTCACGGACATTAGGAGATCCACACGAAATCGAAGAGGAACGGCGCCTTGCATATGTCGGACTCACTCGCGCACGCGAACGGTTGTATCTGACGCGAGCATCAACCCGATTTATGTTTGGCACGCCAACTTATAACGGTCCATCCCGATTCTTTAGCGAGATCCCTGATGAACTGCTCGAAGAGCGAAGGCCCACGCTTACTTCTAAGCCTGCGAGCGCACCTACAGTTCGCGCTACCGGAAAGCGAGTCATTTCACTCGAACTTGCGATCGGGGATCGGGTGCTTCATCAGACCTTTGGCATTGGTCAGGTGCGCGCCATCACTGGCGCCGGTGATCGCGCCGAAGCCACCATAGATTTCGGAAGTTACGGCGAGCGGCGATTGTTGCTGCGCTATGCCCCGGTTGAGAAGCTCTGATTTGGTTAATTGCCCCTAGCAGTGGCACGGTAGCGTCGTGGGAAATCGCCCTATCCGAGTGGTGGTCGCAAAGGCTGGCCTTGATGGCCACGATCGCGGCGCCAAGGTCGTTGCTCGAACATTGCG
>CAZPIJ010000110.1:0-2997 GCA_964586805.1 uncultured Bifidobacterium sp.
TGCATGTTCTTTGGCTGCCTTAATGGCATCGCAATCGTCGGATTTAATGCAAATCCAATCGCTGTAACTCTGGGAATGCTTGTAGCGCTTCGCGGCCTAGCGCGCATTGTGAATTCCTACGATAACTCCTCCACCCTTAGCAGTACAGATGGCACCGTCATTTTTATCGATGGCTTGAACACTTTCACCGAGGGAAGTTTCTCGTTCCTTCCGTGGCTCTTTATTATCGCCCTGGCATTCACTCTGCTCCTCCAATTGATTATTTCGAAAACTCGCTATGGACGACATATCAAGGCGGTGGGTGGCGACCTCACTGCAGCTGTTCGAGCAGGTTTGCCAGCATCGCGAATAAAATTCACCTCACTTTTGATTAGTTCGGGTGGAGCTGGAATCGCCGGAGTGCTCTTCGTTGGCAAGATGGGTTCATCGTCCTCAACATTGGGCACTGGGATGGAATTCACTGTCTATGCAGCTTTGATGATCGGCGGCTATAGCATCCTTCGCGGTGGCGTTGGCAATCCAATCGGTGGATTCCTCGGGCTCTTTGTCATCGCTTACTTCAGCAACTACATCGATAACATGGGCTTTGACACTCGTTTTGCTGATGTATTCCTTGGCACGCTACTACTTGTCATCGTCTATCTCGACATTAGGCGCGGCGGCGAAGAGTTCGAGTAGCGATTTAACTTCTGTGGTGACCTACTTCGCTAAAAGAGCGTAGGATTCGTAATCCATCGCGGTGCCAAACTGAAAGCGTCGTGATACTGCATGGATCGATGTCTACATGAAACGCGGCATGACTAGGAGCCGATAAGGTCAAGCGCACAATTTGGCGAATGACAACATTATGGGTGACCACACAGATTTTCTGCTCGGGATAAGCGGCAACAAGCGCGTCGATTGCTGGATCTATCCGATCTGCCACTTGATCGTACGACTCGCCACCGGGTGGTGCAAAGGCAGTGGATGAGAGCCACTCCTGCGCTTGGCTGGGATATTGCTCTTTGACATCCTCGAAAGTCAGTCCATCCCACTTACCAAAAGCAATCTCGATCCATGCATCATCTTCGATGATTGATAGTCCAGTCGTGTTGCTAATCGCTGCAGCCGTCTGCATTGTGCGGGTGAGAGGCGAAGAGATTAGGAGATCCGGCTTTATCTTTGCCATTTCACTGGCAACATTTTGCGCCTGCTGGAGCCCAAGCGCGTTGAGCGCTGGGTCATTGCCATCTCCCCCAGAGAAGCGGCGATTTGGTGTGAAATCTGTTGTGCCATGCCGTACGAAATAGATAGTCGTGGCTTTCTCAGTTCCAGTAAGCCGCTCAGTGAGGAAATTTATCTGCTTTTTGGGCACAGGACTTTCGAGGGCGACACCATCGAGAGCTTTATTGGCAAGTGAATCTGCATGCGAATTCTGCTCTCGCGGGATCCATTCGTAAGTGATTAAAGCCCGGTCATGAATACTGCGGGCTTTGAGTGCAAGTTCTCGCATGTCCGGGTGTTTGATCTGCCAGCGACCAGACATCTGTTCGATGACGAGCTTGCTATCCATGCGCACTGTGATCTGGGCGCTTGGATCGATCTCGTGTGCTGCGGTGAGTGCAGCAATGAGTCCTCGGTACTCTGCAACATTGTTCGATGCGACTCCGATGCTCTCTGCTATCTCTCGAAGCAATTCGCCACTCTTGCCATCACGAACTAGAGCCCCAAAACCTGCTGGGCCAGGATTTCCACGAGAGCCACCATCAGCCTCAACAATGAGTATTCGAGACATCAGAGTCCGGAATCCGCGGTACGAATCAGGATGCGCCGACACTCCTCGCACCGGATCACCTCATCAGGCGCTGTAGCCGCAAACTTCGCCGCATCTGCCGCTGTGAGATCGAGCTGACAACCCGTGCACCTCCTGCGAAGAATCTCTGCTGCGCCAAGCCCATCTCTGTCGCCTCTGATCTTCTCGTAGAGTGTGATCAGCTCACCATCGATTGTTGAGCCCAGGTCTTTTCGATCGCTACCCAACTTTTTCAGTTCTCCGTTGATGACCTCAACCTTTTCGTGAAGGCTCGCTTCGAGTGCAGCTTTCTCGGCCGTAAACTTCTCAATCTCACCAGTGAGCGCATCGATTTCCCTCGAGATTTCTTCGAACCGCACCATGATCTCGAGCTCGACTTCCTCCAGCTCAGAGATTCGGCGATTGAGCGTTGTCACCTCATGTTGGAGGTTTTCAAGGTCCTTCGCGCTACCAGTTCCCGATGCAAGGCGATTCTCATCCTTCTCTTTCCGAGTTCGAACTTGCTCGACATCTTCCTCTGCCTTTGCTAATTCTCGTTTAACATCGCTCTGATCCACCATGAGTTGATCTCGTTTAGATGCGACTTCAGATAATTGCTGTTCGAGCCGAGCCGCCTCGAGCAATTCAGGAAGATTCTTGCGACGATGTTCTGCTTGCAAGATGTGAGTGTCGATTCTTTGTAACTCTAAGAGCCGCTCTTGATCCGCTGGCGTCGCCTTCATCGCACCCGCCAAGGGTCAGTGGAAATTTCCGATATTTTCATCTCGGGTGGAGCGTACCCGCCTTGCTTGAGGTCTTCAGACAAGAGACGAGCGGCTTGCGGCAACCATGGCCATTCAGTGGCGAAGTGGCCACCATCTATGAGCACCGGCGCCCCAGCGGCGAGCGCCTCGGCGACTCGATGGTGTTTGAGGTCCGCAGTGAGATAGGCATCGACATTCAGCGAGTGCACAATTTCAATTAGGTCATCGCCCGAGCCACCGCAGAGGGCGACCTTCTTTATGAGTTGGTTCGGATCGCCGGTCGCTCGCACCCCATTCATACCAACTGGGATGGAGCGCGCGATCTGTTCGACAAATTTACTTAAGGGAACTGGTCGGAGCACCTCACCTACACGACCTAGTCCTCCGGGCATTGCCACGATATTTACTAGACCAATCGCATCGGCGAGCGCATCGCTTACTCCTGGTTGAGCAACATCAGCA
>CAZPIJ010000111.1:0-2980 GCA_964586805.1 uncultured Bifidobacterium sp.
AAGAGCGCAGCAAAAAGTATCAATGGAGCAAGGACGGAACGAATGAGCCGACGCACAGCCCTAATTATTGTGGGCTTTTCTGAGAAAACCCGGAGCGAATCGCTAAGAACTAGCCCGTTTTAATCGATCGCGAATCGCCACCGCGACTCCCGAACCGGAGGGAGGAACAACATAAATCGCAGGTAGATTCCTTCGATCACCTTCACGGAGGGCGTCATAGAGCACTTGTGCATACTCCTGATCATTCTTGGGATTAGCCAATCGAATAGCGCCGTCAGGGGTGGGGAATCTTTCGAGAGCTAAGAAGCCCACACCCACTATGCATGCAACAACTGGATTAATCGGATCCAATAGAAAGAGCTTGGCTCGTGGCGAGTAATGTTGTTCAAGCGTTCCAGATGCACGGACCTCTGAAGAACTCTCATCGACTGTTAACCCAGCGACCGATTCGACCATTTCTTGAGTAATCGCCCCTGGGCGCAAGATTTTCGGCCGTGGACCAAGGCACTCGATAATCGTAGATTCAACGCCAACAATCGAGGAGCCACCATCCAAAATCAGATCGCGCTCTGGGTCGAGAAATTCACCAATCTCCTCTGCTACGGCGAGCGCGGAAGTCGGTGATAGCGCACCAAACCTATTTGCGCTCGGAGCTGCAATTCCCACGCCTGCAGATTTTAAAAATTCCAAAGCAATCGGATGGTTTGGAATCCGAATGCCCACACTTGATTGCCCACCGGTAATGAAGTCGCCGACAGTTGCGCGTTTGGGCAGAATCAAAGTCATTGGCCCTGGCCAGAATTGGCGAGCAAGGGCAATTGCATAATCCGGAATATCCTCTGCCCAGATATCAAGTTGGTTGAGTTCGGCAATATGGACGATGACAGGATGGTCGTGTGGTCGACCTTTGACCGAATAGATTCGCGCAACTGCGGCGGCATTTGTCGCATCTGCACCAAGTCCGTAGACAGTCTCGGTCGGAAAGGCCACCAATCCCCCGGCGCGTACTCGGTTAGCGGCTTCCGCTAGCGCTGCGCCCTTCGCCTCGACAGAGCAATTCGTGAGGTTCACGAAGCAGCCCAAGCCACTGTAGAGATGGGGTCATCAGCACACATATATATGCACATATATATATTGTCCCACTATGAGGAAACTTTAAGGAAAGTGCGAGAGGATGCCGTCATGACGAATCTAGCCCATGCGAAAATGCGAAAACTGATCCCGGCGACCATGCTCTCTGCTGCGCTTACCCTCACTGCTATCGCAGCTCTCGCGCCTAGCGCTCATGCCGCTACCTCTGGGGTGAGCGTTCAGGGCACTGGCACGGTCAAGGTGACTCCCGACACCGTTCGCCTCAACGCTGTGATCTCGTTCGTCGGTTCGACCAATTCCGCTGCTTCGAAGGCGGTGAGCACCAGCGCCGCCGCCTTCCGTGCCGCTTTGCGCGAGAAGAAGGTTGCCTCGAAAGATATCCAATCGCAGAGCCTGACCATCTATCCGGAGTACACCTGGACCCAAGAGAAAGGCCAGGAGCTCAAGGGCTACCGCGCGAGCCAAAGTTTCACTGTGTTGATTCGCGATGAAGGTAATGCCGGCACGATTATCGATGCCGCGGTCGAAGCCGGCGGTGACAACATCCAGGTCAGTGGTGTCACTCCAATCGTTTTGGATATCGATGATGCTCAAGATGCTGCCCGCGAAAAAGCGGTAGCAAAGGCCAAGAAGAAAGCGAACGCATATGCAAAACTCTTGGACTTTGATCTAGGAAGGATTCTTTGGGTGAGTGAGACCTCCTCCTCTTATAGCCCACCAATTTTTTCCATGGCTAAGGGTGCAAGCGCAGAAGCAGCTGCTGCACCTACCGAAATCGATCTAGGTGAGCAAGATGTCACAGTCACAGTCGATGTGCGGTGGGCTATTAAGTGAGCGACAAGTTAGATCGCACACTTGACGCCCTTATCTCAGAAGGAAAATTAACCAGCGAACTCGCAGGAGAGATCCGAGCACGGGTTCATAGCGCTTCCGTACAACTAGAGAGTGAACACGAATCTCGCCGTTCGATTCTCGCTGAGATTGGTGGTTATCTTGGTGGTGCTTTCACTGCGATTGCTGCAGCAATTCTTCTTAACTCTCAATGGGATCGACTTACTAAAGTCGGCCAGGTAAGTATCTTTGCCGCCACAGCGATATTGTTAGGAATACTGGCTTTTCGATTGAACTATCTCAAAAATGCACAACGACGAGTTGCCGGGTTACTCTTCCCGGCGAGCGCACTAGCAACAACCGCAGCGATTGGCACGATATTCGGAAATGACGGTCCCTACTCGCTAGCTTTCTTAGCAGGAACTCTGGTTGCACTCATCGGTTATCTGCGAGTGCAGACTCCAGTAGGACAGATAGCATTATTCGTAGCGATTTTTGCCACGCTCGTTGCAGGAAATGAACAGCTCTTTGATTATCGATTCGATCTTCCACTACTGCTTGCTTGGCTAGCACTTGCATCGATCTGGCTCTGGTTGACTCTTCGATTAACTCTGCAGGAAGATTATTGGGGCTACGCCCTTGCCATGGGAACATATTTCATCTCTGCGCAATATCTGCAAGTGCAGGATCTGAGTATCTATTCCTACATCGTTTCGGCGATCAGCGCGGCGCTTGGAATCTGGCTCTACTTGCAGACTCGCAAATGGCCGCTACTGATAGGTGCACTCGCAATCGCAACAATCGGCGTCGGTACCTTCATCGTTGATACCTTCAACGGCGCGCTCGGTGCCGCGCTCGCCCTCCTTGCCGGCGGCTTGATTCTTATCGGCGGAAGCCTCTGGGCCTTCCGAAAGGATCGGTAACCACCGGTCCTGGTTTGGAGCGCCCCGCCCCAGGCATTACGCTTAGCCTCTCCACAACGGAAGGTCCCCATCGTCTAGTGGCCTAGGACATCGCCCTTTCACGGCGGTAACACGGGTTCAAATCCCGTTGGGGA
>CAZPIJ010000112.1:0-2936 GCA_964586805.1 uncultured Bifidobacterium sp.
GAGAAGGCGGTCGAGAACACCATCGCTCGTATTTACACTCAACTAAAACTTCCACGAGACTCTACGCAGAATCAACGAGTACATCTCACTCGCGCCTATATGCGCTTGGCAGGGAAATCACGATAATCGTGTTGCCGGCAACGATTAGGTCGATCCTGGATCGGGTCACCGGAAGTTATATCTTCACGCTCAAAACTTTTCTCATCTTCTCTCTCTTCGGACCACTTGGTGTGGCGATCACTATCCCTCAGGGAGATATCACCCTTGCTGATCGTGGGAAGTGGTTACTTGTTGGCTTGATCTCTGAGGTAGTTCTAGGTCTGTACATGTTGATGGTTGCCTATCTGATCTTGCCAAGGATTCAACGACGAGCCAATCCTCTTATTCCTACTCTGATTCTCTTGGCAATTGGCGGCGCTCTTCGTGGCGTTGCCATCAGCATCTCGCCCTTGTTATTTGGTCTGAGTGACGAGGTGAACGCAGGATTGCGCGCGCTCAACTCGGCAATCACGGTGGTCATCGCGATGGCGGCTATTGGTTTCATCGCTGAGGGGCAAGAGCGGTATATCCAGGAATATCAGGATCTCTATCGCCGTTTTCTCCTGCTCAAGCGCGAGCGGCAGATTTACATCACCACCAAACCTGCAGAGCGGCTGAGCGAGGTTTCCAACTACATCAATAAAGTGACTCTCACTCTCAAGGGACGGTTGGCAACTTTGGATGAGAGCGAGATTTCTGAGGAAGATGCCGCCTCTGTGGCCGAAGATATCAAGCAGATTATTGAGAAGCGGATCCGGCCGTTGAGCCACCGCCTCTGGTTGGATCGCTCCAACCATGTGCTCCGCTTTCGGTTGAGCCGGTTACTCCTCGACGCGTTGTTGGCCAAGCAAGTTCCCTATATCGCTATCGCTACCTTCTTCTTTGCTACCCATCTGATCGGAGTCGGGATACCGCAGGGGATTGTTGTGGGCCTTGGTGCCGCAGCGCCAATCACACTAGTGATTTTCGGGATTCTGTATCTCGAGGATCTGTTGCGAGATCGCCATATCGTTATCGGTAATTGGTTACATCCACTGGTTTTGGTTCTCGTTGCTCTGGTGCCTGCTGCGTTGACGATGCAGATGATTGAAATTCTTGGAACTGCACGGCCGAACGCATATATCTTTTGGATGCTTGTCACGATGAATCCATTGCTTACGCTTTTAATCACGATGATTAATCAGATTTTTACCGATCGCGCAAAGATTCTGGAGTTATTGGATAAGTCGGTCACCGATGATCTCTTAGAAGAGCACTTACACACGCTGGCAAAGATGAATCAAGATTCTGAGATTGCAACTTATCTTCATGGCTCACTCCAAGCCGAGCTCACTGCAATCGCGCTGCAATTGCAACAAGCTGCAACGGCTGGGGATTCAATTGGTGTTCGCAAGATGGTGAAGATGGCACAGATTGTTATCAATCGAGATATCTCTGAGGATTTCTCTTCGCACGAGAGTTCACCGCTGGATAAGTTGTCAGATTTTGCGCGCGCATGGCAAGGGATCGCAGATATCACGCTCTCGCTCGCAGACACCGAGTTCTACTCGGTAGATTTCTTGAGTGATGTGTCGCAACTTGTTGAAGAGGCAGTCTCGTCGGCTGTTCGTTTCGGGTTGGCTACTCAGGTCGAAGTCCGTGGCGCGCGCGAGGGGAATTACTTCCACCTCACCATCAGTGACAACGGGCGGAACAAGGGTGGCGGTGGCGCGGGTCTGGGGAGTCGGATTTTGGATGAGTTGGCGCCGGAGTTATGGAAGCGAAAGTTCATGGACCATGGCACCGTCCTGGACATCCATTTGCCAGCCCATGGGCAGCTGACCAGGGCTTAAGTAGTAGGGATCGGAAGGGGCTCGCTGTCCGCGACCGCCGGCGGTGGGGGTACCCCCACCTGATATTTCCAGTGCGCCTTGGGGGTCGGAATACTTCTACCTACCTTTCCTCCTTGCTAGCGCCCCGGCTCTAGCGACCCCTCGAATGGAGCGCCCCTCTGCTGTGAAGATCGTTCGCCGCAAGAATAAAAATGGCACCCAGGTCGAGGCGACCGCGAAGGGCGCTGATGGCGCGAGCGTTGAAGTTTCGCACCCGCAATGGGTCAATGCGGTAAGCCAGAGCAAATCCGGCAAGACCGGGCTCATTTTGCAGAACGGAACGAAACTTGAGAATAACTTCACATCGGGAAAGCGGAAGGTCGAATTTTCGCACGGCCTATCCCTAGAAACTGAAGTTGTTGAATCTGCGCCGTCGCCAATGGGCAAGCGACGGACACTTTGGTACACCTTAGGTATTCCCGGACTCGCTTCGTTTTTTGTAGTGCGAGATGCGACCGGTATTCCCTACATCAATCTGCCAGAGAGCACTTCTTCTGCAAGTGCAGCCTCAGGATTTGAGCGACTTAGCGTTCGACAATTCGCATCGAAATTAGAGAGTGAAAATGTTGGTTTGCAGGTACGGATTGCAAAAGATCAATCAATTCAATTTGTTTCTAAAGATAAGACTGAAGTCACGGTTCGTGATAACGGTGAAATCGAGATTCAAGTTCGTCGTGGTGAGAATGTAACAAGAGTATTTACAGATAAGCAAAATGTGATTTCACAAGTGAATAATGTGAACACTATTGCTGAACCAACCCAAGTTATTGTTGTTCAAGATAATCAAATTCAAAATATCGTTCAATCTGATCAAGTTGTGGTGCCCTTAGGTGATGGCCGCGAGGTTGTGCAGCCACTGGTGGGAGATGCACAAGTTCGGCTTCCCGATGGCAATTTTCAAGCGCCACCTGCTAATGAACCTGTGCAGAATGCCAATGGCGACCAGGTGTTTATTGTTAATCCTGAACAACCTGTTGCCCCACCACCGCCGCCTCCACCACCTGTTGATGAACCACAGGCTCCGCC
>CAZPIJ010000113.1:0-2929 GCA_964586805.1 uncultured Bifidobacterium sp.
CGATCATGCTGATGAGGCCAAATGAGAGGGTGTTGTAGATCCAGTTAAATTGGCCCTCGGTTAATGCGACAGCATTTGACATAGAGTGAATGCCTTCCGTTGTGTTTTACCCCAGGGAGCTTTTTTGCCCACCAGGAGACGCCCGCCAAGCCAGGCCCCGATATCAACGGTCTGCCCCTTTAAGCGTCTATTAACCTTAAGAGTGGGGCTTGGGAGGTGCAGTTGCAAGCCAAAACTGGGGATTTGGTAAACTTTTTTTACCAAAAATCTACCCAAATCGGACATCCAGTCGGAGTTCAGGCCGGCTTACCTCGCTTGCGGGACGCCAGCGCTGCCCCTGCCCCCGCCAATACCTCTGCCAATACTTCTTTCCTTGCCCCCTACCCTTGCCCCATGACTCTTCGGATCAGCGCCCAGCTCGTTGAGGCGCTCTGGGTTCATGCCGAGCGCGAGCACCCGATCGAAGCATGTGGAGTGATTGCCGGCCGCGGGAGCGATGACACCCCCACGCGCCATGTTCCCATGGAGAATTCGGCCTACTCGCCGACCTTCTATGAGTTCGACTCTCGAGCCCTTTTACAGCTCTATCGCCAACTCGACGAGCGCGAAGAAGCGCCGGTTGTCATCTATCACTCGCATACCTCTACCGAGGCATACCCGTCCCGGACTGATATTGCCTACGCAGGGGAGCCGCAGGCACATTATGTGCTCCTATCTACTCGCGAAGAGATTGCACCTAGAAGCGAATTTCGATCGTTCCGAATAATCGATGGCATAGTCACTGAAGAACCCGTTGAGATCATCGGCGATTAGCGTCGATCAACTCTCTACGAGATAATAACGATATGAGCACTGGCGCTATCGAAGTTCGAATTCCCACCATTTTGCGTCCTTACACCGGCGGCGCAAAAGTGGTCTCGGCTGAAGGTGCAACTTTGCGGGATCTGATCGCCAATCTTGGAAAAGAATTCAACGGTCTTGACGATCGCATTATGGAAAATGGCGCGCTGTTGAAATTCATCAATGTGTATGTCAATGACGAAGATGTCCGGTTCCTTGGTGGCCTTGATCTTGCTCTAAACGCGGGTGACAGCGTCACCATCTTGCCTGCAGTTGCAGGTGGTGCGAAAAATTGTGGCTCGATTTAATTCGCTTGTTGAATCCGTAGGTCGTACTCCTTTAATCGGATTACCAAAACTCTCACCATCGCCCGCTGTTCGATTATGGGCAAAAATGGAAGATCGCAACCCAACTGGCTCAGTAAAAGATCGAGCAGCTCTATTCATGATCGAGAAGGCAGAACGAGAAGGTCTGCTCAAGCCGGGAGCAACGATCCTAGAACCCACCTCTGGAAACACCGGTATTTCGCTTGCAATGATTGCACGACTTCGTGGATATTCAATGATTTGCGTAATGCCAGAAAACACATCAGTGGAGCGCAGACAACTTCTTGAGATGTGGGGAGCGCGCATCATTTCTTCGCCCGCGGCTGGAGGATCGAACGAAGCCGTCCGAGTCGCGAAAGAATTGGCTTCGCAGAATCCTGATTGGGTATTTCTCTATCAATACGGTAACCCAGCGAATGCCGATGCACATTTTCATGGTACTGGCCCGGAACTATTGGAGGATCTTCCGACTATCACCCATTTCATCGCAGGACTTGGCACTACGGGAACACTCATGGGCACGGGCAGATTCTTCAAAAAAACCAAACCTGATGTTGAGATCATCGCGGCCGAACCTCGATATGGTGAGTTGGTCTACGGGTTGCGAAATATCGACGAGGGCTTTATCCCAGAATTATTCGACGCCTCAGTCTTGACTCGACGATTCTCGGTGGGAGCTCATGATTCGGTAAAGCGAGTTCGTCAACTTCTCGATGAAGAGGGAATCTTCGCTGGAATTTCAACGGGCGCAATCTTGCATGCAGCTATCGCTATTGGCAACGAGGTGGTGGCAGCGGGAAAGAGCGCGGATATCGCCTTCATCCTCTGTGATGCTGGCTGGAAGTACCTCTCTACCGGCATTTATCACGGAGATATTTCTGATGCCGAAGAGCGCCTTGAAGGGCAACTCTGGGCTTAGGCTCTTCCCATGAATTCCTCTGGTGGCAATCCAAACGCACCTATCGGAGTCTTTGATTCTGGTGTGGGTGGATTGACCGTTGCTCGTGCGATTCTGGATCAACTACCAAACGAACCGATCCTCTACATCGGTGATACCGCGCGCGGTCCTTATGGACCCCGCCCTCTTGCAGAGGTGCGCTCGTTTGCCCTAGAAATCATGGACAAACTTGTGGCGCAGGGGGTAAAGGCGATTGTCATTGCATGTAATACCGCAAGTGCTGCAACTTTACGAGATGCTCGAGAACGCTACGCAATCCCGGTTATCGAAGTGATCCAGCCAGCAGTTCGCCGTGCGGTAGCCGCGACCCGAAACGGAAAGGTTGCAGTAATCGGCACGCAGACCACCATCGATTCGCGGGCGTATGTAGACGCATTTGCAGCGGCACCGCATCTGCACATCACCTCTGTGGCCTGTCCGCTCTTCGTGTCCTATGTTGAACGAGGCGAAACTTCCGGACGAGAGATTCTTAAAATTGCGCAGGATTACTTGAAGCCAATTATCGAAGCTGATGTCGACACCTTGGTTCTTGGATGCACGCACTATCCCTTACTCACCGGAATCATTTCGTATGTCGTTGGCGACAAAGTCACATTAGTTTCTAGCGCTGAGGAGACTGCCAAAGATCTCTATCGCACCCTCGCGGATCTAGGTTTAGAACGGAGCGATCACTCGACTCCTCCAAGCCATCGATTCTTGGCAACTGGTGATACCCGAACTTTTTCAGCGCTCGCCAGACGGTTCTTGGGTCCAGAAGTAAAAAGTGTGGATACGCTTTCATTATGAGCATTATGAGCATTATGAG
>CAZPIJ010000114.1:0-2886 GCA_964586805.1 uncultured Bifidobacterium sp.
AGCGATGCAATCCACGATTCAATCGAATCTGGATCCCGCGGTAGTTCGCGGCTGAGTACCTCAACACCCGCTTCGGTGACTAGCACATCATCTTCGATTCGGATTCCAATGCCGCGATACTCTTCAGGAAAGAGCAGGTCATCCGGCTGTATATAGAGCCCTGGTTCGACAGTGAGCACATGGCCGACAGCTAATTCACCATCAAGATATTGATCGCCGCGAGCTTTTGCGCAATCATGCACATCAATACCGAGCATATGTCCTGAAGCGTGCACACTCCATCGTCGATGCAAACCCACCTCTGGATCAAGAGATTCTTCAGCGCTCACTGTGAGGACCCCTAAGCGTTCTAATCCAGCGGCTAACACTTTCATACATGCGTTGTTGATATCTCGATATTTAGCACCGGGCTTTACTGCTTGAATTCCCGCCTCTTGAGCGGCAAGGACAATCTCGTAGATTTCGCGTTGTGCCGGAGTGAATCTTCCGTTTATGGGAATAGTGCGGGTGATATCGGCGGTGTAATGACTCTCAACCTCAACGCCTGCATCGAGCAGCAATAAGTCACCAGAGAGCGCTGGACCATCATTCCTGATCCAATGTAGGACACATGCGTGCGCGCCTGCTGCAGCAATGGTGTTGTAACCAAGTTCATTACCTTCTACCCGCGCTCGTTTGTAGAAGGTCCCGTCTATGACTCGTTCACCACGAGGATTCGACATTGCCTCTGGTAATGAGCGCACTACATCTGCAAAACCTCGCACAGTTGCGTCGACCGCTTTGCGCATCTCGGCAATCTCGTATTCATCTTTAATCAAGCGAAGTTCGGAGAGCGCGACAGCCAATTGATTATCTTTCTCATGTTGCGCGAAGGCTTCATCCAACTGAGGGTCTTCACCACGGTGCACGAGGGTCTCATGCTTGGCCAGGAGATGATCATCGAGCTCTTTGATGTTCCGAGCATTGATCTGATACTTGCTCTTGATTTCGGCCAACGATAGGTATGCACCAACCCAGAATTCACCATGTCGACGATCGCGGTAAAAGCTCTCGAGATTTCGATCATTCTTCGGATGTACGAAGAGGAATATTTCATGGCCGGTTGTAGTCGGTTCAAAGAGCAGAATCGATTCTGGGACGATGTCCCCAGCAACCATTCCTGTGAGATGAATGAAAGCCGAGTTCGCTCGGAAGGTGTAGTCGCAGTCGTTATTCCGAACTTTGAATCGTCCAGCGGGGATAAGAAGCCGTTTGCCCGGAAAGTGAGCGCTGACCTTCGCCCTCCTTGCGCTTGACCAAGGAGCGCTCGGATATGGCGTGATCGCATCATTGTGCCGCTCACCCCAGCCTCGACGCATGAGCTGGCGGAGTGGTTCGCTGACCGGCAGGTCGTAGGAGGTGGTGACTGGTTTATCGCCATCAAATGTCATGTGAGCCAAACCTCCTGGAACTCAAGTTTATCCCGAGAGGAGAACTTGGCTAATCTGCTCGTATGACTCGAGTAATCACTAGCACCAGCCCACAAAAACCAAGCGATGTCGTTCTCGAATCGCCAGCGCTCACCGCACCTGAGGTAGCTCAAGCGGTACTCCGTGCTCGCGCTGCGCAAAAAGCGTGGAGTGAGAACGCTATGGCTCGAGCGGCAGCGCTTCGAGGATGTGCCGAAGGTCTGCGCGCGCGCAGCGCTGAGATGGCTGCCTTAATCACCCGCGAAGTAGGAAAACCGATTGTTGAAGCAAAGGGCGAAGTTGCCCGAGCTATTGCCATTCTTGATTACAACGCGCAAGCTGCAATTGATCCGATCGGCACAGTTATTCCACCAACAACTCCGGGCTATCTCATGGCCGTTCGAGAGCCTTATGGAGTGGCAGGTCTGATCACGCCATGGAATTTCCCTATTGCAATTCCAGTTTGGAAGGCAGCGCCTGCGCTCGCCGTCGGAAATGCAGTAGTGATGAAACCAAGTGGTATGGCGATAGCTGTTGCTAAATTGATTGAAGAGATATTTGCCCAGTCCCTTCCTAAGGATCTATTCCAAGTACTCGTTGGTGGGGCTGAATGCGGCCAGGCAATAATCGAATTCGCAGATGTCATCTCGTTCACCGGTTCATCCGAAGTGGGTTCACAGATCGTTGCTCAAGCTGCAAAGTGTGGAAAGCCAGTGCAGGCAGAGATGGGCGGACAGAATCCGGCGATTATTCTTCCTGATGCAGATCTAGCTTTGACTGTTGCTCATCTATCAAACGCCTCGATGAGCTTTGCTGGCCAAAAGTGCACAGCTACAAGTCGAATCATCATCGTGGGTGATGATTCTCGATACAAAGAAGTGACCGAGGCTCTTGTTGCCGGCGTCGAGAAACTTGCGCCTAATGATCCCGCTGCAGAAGGCGTGCTTGTTGGTCCGGTGATCTCTGATAGCGCGCGCACCGATGTTGAGAGTGCCGCCAAAGGTGCGGTTGCTCGTGGCGGAAAAGTACTTACCGGTGGTGCACCTGTTGATCGCGATGGTTGGTTCTATGCACCAACCTTGATTGCCGACCTAGGTCCTGAGGATCCGTTCAATCAAGAGGAAACTTTTGGGCCAATTGCTGGAGTTATCCGTGCGAAAGGCGTGGGCGATGCGATTGATTCGGCAAATGCCGTTCGTTTTGGCCTGACCGGCAGCGTTCACGGCCGCGACCTTGAAGCGACCATTCGGGTGGCGCAGTCATTAAGGACGGGCATGGTGAAGGTCAATGCTCCTACTGCTGGGCTGGATTTCCATGCTCCGGTGGGAGGCACAAAGGATTCTTCGTATGGCGAGCGCGAGCAAGGAAAGGAAGGCCTTGCCTTCTACTCCTTCATTCGCACCATCACCCTAGGTGCAGGTAGCCGACGCTTCGAGTA
>CAZPIJ010000115.1:0-2830 GCA_964586805.1 uncultured Bifidobacterium sp.
CACAGGAACCTACCCCGATAATGCCGGTGTCCGTTTCAATCTCGACGATGACAAGTCCAACGCGTCCGTAATAATCGCGAGAGCGCACTCGATAATCGGGAAAGTGTGTCAGCGGAGTACATAACCATGGCACAGAGACATCGACTGCCTGCCCTTCAAGCTTCTCATCGTTGATTTCCGTAACAGTGACTCTGACGATCTTGTGGCTTCCCATTTCCGCTCCCTTTGCTCGATTGAACGCTATTTTTTAATTGACTACTCGAGAAATTTCGATCTTCTCACCGATTTCAGATGACCTCTTGCACCCATCAAGGATGTCTACTGTCTTCGCACCCAACTCTCCTGAAGCGACGACTTCTGTCATTCCCAGCGCTGTCGTAATCAGCGAAGAAGAGGGGCCCTTAATCGGGTTAGCATCGTATTCGCTAATCTTTTCGTGCACCTTGATCTGCTCACCTTTCCGCTGTGAGATGAGGTTTCCGGTGCGGGTATCTAACTGGAAGAACCCTTCGTCACCAATGACTCGGTACTCTTCCATCCGATAACTGTGATCCACCATCAAACCTGATGAAGAGACAGTGCAGATATATTGTGAATCATCACTGAATATCAGAGAGTTTGATTGGTCGACCTCACCTGAATTATCAAGGTTCCCCGTCACAGACTTTGCCTCGACATCAAGCATGAAAAGTAGAGTCGAGACGGGATGTGTGGTTTGGGTGTACAGCTGGCCGCCACCACTTTTCTTCGCCGAATAGGTAGTCGCACGAGAGATAAAGGGAGCTCCTTCCTCCGCCTGAACTTCAACATTTCCACTATATAAAGGAGCGATATTGCCGGTGAAGAGGCCCGTAGCAAAGCGCACCTTTCCGATGTAACCCCCAGCAATCTTCTGGCGAACTTCTTGCACATGTACCGAGTGCGGGAAGGTGTAACCCATGTGGAGGTTACGATTCTTTGATTTTGCCAACCGAACCAATTCCCACGCTTCAGTGGGATCTAGAGTCATCGGCTTTTCGATTAATACATCTGCACCTGCATCGAGTGCAGCTTTTGCGGGCGCAAAATGTGCATTGTGTGGTGTTGCTACGAGAACTGCATCAAGATCCTGCCCGAGTAATTCGTCGTAACTGGAGGTAGCCATCTTCGCCCCAAAAAGCTCTTGCGCCTTTTTTGCTCGATCGATATCCGCATCACAGATCCCCACCAGATCAGCATGAGGATGTGAGGCGATATTTGGCAGGTGCACTCGAGCCGCCCACCAGCCAGCACCAATGACTCCGATTCGCGCTTTCTTGCTCATTTATTTGCACTCCTCCAGAATCGAGTCAAACTCGATTACCTTCAGCAAGAATTCAAGTTCCTCTTGCGTGCCCGCACGAAGGTCAGAGCTCGGCATTCGCAAACTTGTTCCCGTGAGCACCTTTCGCTTTACAAGAATGTATTTCTGAACGAAGAGGAATGTCGCCATATCTCTGTTGCTAAAAAGCAACAATGGCAAGATGCGATTGAAGAACTTCCTCGCTCGAATCTCATCGCCCTTTTGGATAAGTTCGATGATGCTCCGGAATATCTCAGGAAAAGCCGGGCCGGGCATCGTGCCGATGCTGCCATTTTTGATCTCTTCGATAATTTCGATACCACCGAGACCGCCAATGATCGCTAGATCCTGAGGCTTCTTGCCTTTTGCTCGCTTACTTACTTCTAAGACTTTCAAGGAGGGAGCGGGTGGTTCAATTTTCAGAGACTTGATATGACTGCTTGAGTCAACCAGCGACAGGAGCGAATCTGCCGAAACTTGGACTCCAGTGTTTTGCGGTGCATCTTGATAGATCATCCGGACGCCAACTTCTTTATCGAGCTCAAGCAAAGTTTCAATCAAGTGCGATTGATTGGCTTGTGCCCACATTCCATGTGGTCGCACCATAACCATCTCAACACCTGTCTCCTTGAGATTGAGCAATTTCTCAGTAGCCGCGAAGGAACTGGTCATCTCGAGATTACCCACGATGTTGATGGCACCCTGGCTAGCCTTGACGGCTCGGCGTAGAACTTCCAGTAGTTCTGCATCACCCAGGGTGTAGACCTCGCTGCCATAACCAAACCCAACCCACTTGATCTTCTGTGCAATCATGAACTCAATCTGCGATTGCAATCCGTTGAAATCAACTGCGCCATTACTATCAAATGGCATGACAGCAATCGGCACTACACCATCAATCGGTTGCACACTCATATCGAAACTCTCGCTCTCTTAGTCACAGTTGCTATTCAACATAGAAAACAAGACGCATATCCCGAGTGGTGCCTAAGTCATCGGAGATTTTATCCGCTGCAAGTGGGCGCATCGACTCTTCCCAGTCAATCTGCAACTGGGTCGGGAGATTCTTCGGGTCCATTAGTGCAGGAATGTTCTCGTGCTCGAAATAGCCAAAAACTTCATTGTCATCAAGGAAGATCGAATAGTTCGTCACACCTTGTTCCTTGATGAAATCAAGCAACTCTGGCCAAATGGTGTTATGGCGATGGATATATTCATCAATCTTTGTGGGATCCAATTTTCGTCGCCACATCGTTCGCGTCTTAGCCGCTTTTTTGACATCCTCTTCCATACTCATCGGTTAGCTCCTTTCTAGAAGAATCTTCGCTACTGCAGATTCTTTCAACTTGTATCCCAAACCAGGTTCAGTGCTTAACGAGATATGTCCATTCTTTTGCACCGGATTTCCTTCGTAGATGTCCCAGAAGTGGGTGTTGGCACCATCCCAGACATTCGGGAAGTACTCAGTGAAGGGGGTGTTGATCTGCGAGAAGACCAGGTGCAGGTTAT
>CAZPIJ010000116.1:0-2793 GCA_964586805.1 uncultured Bifidobacterium sp.
TTGAAACTGAAATTGATCTTGATTTCGTATCTCTTCTGCTTGTGAAAATGCTTCAGCCTCGCGGAATCCTTGAATCAACTCGGCTGCGCTCTCTGGAATCTCATTCGTGATATTGCCATCAGGAGAAATTCTTTGAATGTTTGCACCGTTCTCATTCAATGAAAGAAACGACTTCTCACCGTTCGATGTGATCGAAGAGATACTTACCTGGCCTTCACCGAAAGTTAAATCGGATTGAATTCTTGTTCCATCTGGAAGAGTCGTAATCATTCTTCCTTCGTCTTCAGCACCTGGAATTAATTCGCGCACACTTCCGTCTGGATAATTGACACGCAAAGTTCCATTGTCGAGTGGCTGCACATTTAAGTCTGCAGGTAGCGGCCTGACAGATCCGTCTTGCGGTGAAATTGAAAGCAACATCCGGACGCCAGGATCTGCAAGTGGGTCCTGGCCCAGACCCGAACCCTCGCCACCTCGTTGCGGAGCCTCTGGCCCTCGTGAACCTGCTCCTTGGGCACCTCGAGCAGCGTCAAAATTCGGTGGTTGCGGAAAGTTAGTCATGGCTCACTCCAGTACTTTCAAAGTCCTGAAAGGGTATCTGTCAGCCACAAAATGGAGCAACAAAAGCGGCGAAACGCATGGGTTTTCCCCATGTAATCCCTGAGCCCTGACGGGTAAATCCCCTTGGTGGGCTATGGGCGAATCGGAAATCGGCGAGTAGCCTGAGCCCCTGACAAATCCTTTCGAAAGGGATAAACATGAGTACGCCATCAGGTACCGAGCGTTCCTACGGAGCACAATCCGCAGGCAGCGCTAACAACCCAGCCCAGAAAAAAACCTTCCGCCGCAGATTGCGTTATCGCTTCGATAACACCTTGGCGCGCGGACCAATCGTGCTTATTGGATGGTTGCTCGTTGCAGCAGCAGTTCTCAGTTTGCCCTTCTGGCTCTACCTACAACTTGATCCCGATGGCATCGATGCAACAGGTACTAAGCCAGGACCAGATAACTTGTTCAGTTCATTCTGGGCAGTTCTTGGAAAAGGTGGATTCCCAAGCAATGGTTGGGAAGGTCGCTCCTTTAGCATTTTGATTACCATCGCCAGCCTTGTCACTGGTGGTGCGATGTTTGCATTCATCACTGCAACCACCAGCAAGAAGCTCACTGACCTCAAGCGTGGAAAGGGTCCGGTCGTCGAGAGCGGACATGTGATGATTCTTGGCTGGGGTCCACAGGTCTATTCGATTTTGCAACAACTCGATGTAGCCAATGAGAATAACCCAGGCAGTGCTGTCATTCTTGCGCCGGTGCCACAAGAAACAATGACTGATGAAATCAAAAACCGAGTTGGCAAGTTAAAACATACAAAAATTATCACTCGCTCAGTAGAGCCATCGAATCCAAAAATTCTCGCTGATATGTCAGTGGCATCGGCGAAGAGCGTGATTGTTCTCGGCACGAAAGGCACTCCAGGTTCTGTTACTGGCGTTCTCTCGGCTCTTGCAAACTTAGCGCCAGATTCGAAGACCACGGTGATTGCAGATGTCAACGACACCTCTGCAGCTAATGCACTTCTACAGAGCTCACAAGGTCGTGTTGTCACTGTGGAATCGCAAGAACTGATTGCACAGGTGACAGCGCACGCGTGCCGCCAGCCTGGACTTGCAGCAATCTATTTGGATCTGCTCGATTTCGAAGGAAACGAGATGTATTACCAACCTGCTGGCGAAGCTGCAGGAAAAATGTTTGGCGAGGCTCTTTTGGCATATCCCAATGCTTCATTAATTGGTCTTCGCCGTCCTGACGGAGCGGTTTGGCTCTATCCACCGATGGGAACAGTCATCGGCCAGGATGACTATGTGATTGCTATTGCTGAAGATGATGATCGAATCATTTGGAATGGCACTCGTCCAGAACTTGATTCTTTCGGACCACAGACTGCACTCTTCGCTGCGCCAAAGACGCCACCATCACAGACATTGGTCATTGGATGGAATTCCATGGCAAAGAAAGTTCTCCGTGAGATTGGTGATTACGCAACGCCAGGGTCTGCTGCGCTTGTCATGGCACAGGCATCACGAGTTACCTCTGATGAGTTAAAGGACCTAAGCACACCGAATATGCAAGTGATTACTCGTGCAACCGATGGCAGCTTCAATGAACTTGCAGCAGCGCTACCTGGTTCTAACTTTGATCAGGTAATCATTTTCGGTTATCGCGGAAAAACTTCACCCGCAGATGCGGATGCACAGACACTACTTTCGCTCCTTGCTGTTAATACCTTGAAGCAATGGGGTGCATTTGGTTATGGTCGAGCACGAATCATCGCGGAGATTCTCGATAGCAACAATGTCGAGCTTGCTCGCGTAGTTGCCGTGGAAGATCTTGTTGTGAGCGATCGACTCGCAAGTTTGATGATGACGCAACTTTCCCAATCACCACACCTCTCACCGATTTTCCAACAACTCTTCGGTCCTGGTGGCGTCTACCTCAGCGCAAAGCCGATCAATTACTATGTCGCTCCCGGCGAAATCACCTATGCACAACTAGTCGCGGCTGGTCGTGCTCGTGGTGAAGTGATCATCGGCTACCGCGATAACGAGGCTGGAGTTGGCCTTACTGCTGGTATCCACCTCAATCCTGCCAAGGACGAAAAATTCGTGGCTAAGCCAAGCGACCAAGCAATCGTGATTGGCCCAATGGAGTAGGCAACTACTGGGGAAATTCTCAGAAAAGCCCTCGAGGGAAAACCCCTCGGGGGCTTTTCCTTATATATAGGTGCGGGAGTATCCT
>CAZPIJ010000117.1:0-2777 GCA_964586805.1 uncultured Bifidobacterium sp.
TGGTGCGGGAGTGGAAGAAACACGACTTAGTTATTCTGAAAGATAGCGAACCTGAGCTAATTCTTGAGGGTAAGGCATGGATTCATGCAGATGCCATCCATCCTTCAAAGCTCGATAAAGGGCAAGCCGAGATCAAGAATGCTTTCGAGAAGGATCTCCAAAAGATCAGAGAAACCCAGAAACTGCATCCGCAAGCTCGAGGATTTATATCGATCTTATTCAGTTCGATAGATACCTCCCGTTGCTCGGACCAGATAGCCCAGCTGGTTGGGTATCCAGCGTTGCACAAAGCAGGCATCAAACAGGCGGGTTCTTTTGAAGAGTTGCACGGATTAGGTCGCTCCTACGCCACACGATTCCTCCAGGAACGCGAGGAAGTTGGCGATATCAAGCGTGAAGTAATTTTCACGGGAAATTACTTGGGAATGGATCTTTGGGTCGATATTTTCGTTGTAGAAATATTAGGCTTCTAATGAATTGGCAAGATGAGGTAACTACAGAGCAATGGAATGAGTGGCAAGAATTTGCTCGTAAGGTTTCGCAACAGAAGAAAATAAACACCACCCTGGGAGCCGAAGACTACGCGGCGAGCGCAATTGAAAAACTTATCTCTCAACCAAAAAAGCCAGAGAATGTCGAAGCATGGCTTCGTAAGACAATTAACAACCAATACATCGATCGCTTTCGCAAGATCCAAATGCGCGGTGGCGCGTCCATGCGCGAGCTCACCGATGAACAGTGGGAAGAGGAGATGATCTCCTTTGCAGTGGGCTCACCATCGGCACTTGTATATATACGCGAGTCTGTCGATGAGGTCCTTGCCGTTCTCACTGAGAAGGAGCGCGAGATATTAATTCTCTCGGCGGCAGGTTTTAATAATCACCAGATCGCTACTTACCTCTTCTACAAGAACAACAAAATTGTGGCGACTCGATTGGCACAAATCATCGAGAAGGTGCAGAAATCTGTCGCCAAAATCGGGACAAATCCCAACTCAAAGTAGTTTGTCAGTCACCCCCTGTATAATTGAGCCATCACAGGAGATAAGGGGGTAAAAAAGTGCTAAAGGCCATTTACCTCGCTCAAAATCTCGATTTCAACCCCTTGATCACCAGCTAGTTCGCTATTCGGCCGTCAAACCAGGCCCCATAAACCCACTTAAGCAAGACCCCTTCGCTGCGCCTTTCGGGCTCATCCGTCGCCTCTGCCATCGGTTGATTCCCGGGGTCCATTGACTTTCACCCATCTTTTTCGTTTACCAGTACAGAGGGCACAACAGCCCTAGAACCAGGAGCACTACCTATGCATGTAAAAGCACTTCTTGATCTCGATATGGTCGCGATGGAGGCATCCGACGAGCTCACCTTGATGCTCGACCTCACCGCACCAGCGAACGCTAAGCAAGTTGGCCGTCCAAGTCAGGCTGTCCAGATTGTCGTCGACCGCTCTGGCTCTATGGAGGGTGGCCGTTTGGAATCGGCGAAAGGCTCGCTATTGAAGTTGATCGATCGCCTCGCACCGCAAGATTATTTCGGCATCGTCTCCTTCGATGACACCGCGCTCGTCGAGATTCCCACTCGCAAGATGAGCGATCATCACCTACCAACCCTACGCAAGAGCATCCGCGAACTTCACACCGGCGGTTCGACCGATATTTCAGCGGGCTACTTGCTTGGTCTTCGTGAAGTAAATCGGATTCACGCTGAAGGTGGCGCAACGCTTCTTCTGATCTCCGATGGACATGCCAACGCTGGCGAACGAGATCCACGCTTCTTCGCAGATGTCTCTTCGAAGTCAGCAACCGAGAAGGTCACTACATCCACTATCGGGATCGGTACTGGTTATGACGAGACGATTCTCGAATCGCTCGCTAAGGGCGGTGGCGGCGCACATCGTTTCGCCGGATCAATTGACGAGGCGGTAGGTGCTATCGCTGCTGAAGTCGATGATCTACTCGATAAGACCATCGTCAACGCCGTCCTTCGACTTACTCCAACCGCTGCGATGACTTCGACCCCGGCAATCGAAGTACTGCAACGTCTTCCCTATTGGAAAGATGGCGAGAGCTATGTTGTGCAACTTGGCGATTTCTATAGCGGAGAGAACCGCCGCTTCGTCATCAAGATCGATCTCCCTGGTGTCGCAGCGCTCGGGCTCTGCAAGATCGCAGATATCACTGTCGAATATCTCGATCTCGCTGCGCGACAGGAGATTGCTGTCACCATGCCTGTCAATGTAAATGTCGTCCCAGGTGATGTTGCCGCGGGACGAGTAGCGGATCCAATCGTTCGGGCTGAACGGTTGATCCTCGAGGCTCAAACTGCAAAGTCCTTGGCAGTCGATGAGCTTCGTAGTGGGAAGATCAAGGAGGCCTCGAGTCGCTTGAATAACACAGCGGCGTCCCTTCGTCGTGAGGCCTCTTTGATTCCCGTCACCGATGATCGCAGCGCCGAATCTTTGGCGATTATCAAAGCTGAAGCTGAGGAGATTGAACTCCTCGCTAAGACCGCTGAAGTCGAGGATGTCATGTACTCCTCAAAGCGGATGACCGAGTCCTACTCACGTAAGACCCGCTCACGCAATGTCCGTAACCAACCCACCAATCCATCACTCGATGATGAGAACTCAAACTAAGGAGATATCACCTTGCCGTACGAACCAAACTCACTCTATTCCGAGATTGCACCCAATCTCTTCATGGGAGGGACCGATGACCTTGATGTCATCCAACTCCCAGCGCGTAATCGAAAACGTGACGACCTGCCTTTCGAGGCGAT
>CAZPIJ010000118.1:0-2770 GCA_964586805.1 uncultured Bifidobacterium sp.
CTGCAGCCACGTATTTCTCCTGTCAGCAGGGTCCGATCCGTCACCGGACCTGTTAATAGAGAATCGTTCCTTATCTCGGGAGGAACTTCCAGTATTTGGATAAAGATTTTGTGTCGTGTCGCACACGAATTTTTTCTCGGATTCGTGCTCTCTTCGCTACCCCTCGGGGTTTGCCTCGTCGAGGCGTTGTGCACGCACCGTCCTTTCATGAATCGCATAGGGATCGGTTCGGCTGTCATATTTGCGGAACTTCGGCAGGAAGAGTGCGGCAGTGGCAACTGCGCCGATACAGAGCAGACCCCCGCCAACGATCGCTCCTCGCAATCCCGTGATCGCCGCCATCCCACCCGCGCGGAGTTGCCCGCTAATCGGACCGACGGTGTAGGAGAGCACTTCTATTCCTGCTAAGCGACCACGAAGTTCATCCGGGATAGTTTGATTCCAGATGGTGGCGCGAAAGATGACACTGACTTGGTCGGCACCACCTGCGACGACTAAGCAGAGAAGAACCCATGGAACTGAATCGATGAGCCCTGCCATGGTGATTGCTAAACCCCATGCTAAAGCTGCATAAATAATGGCTTTTCCGTGCCTATGGATCCTCAAGGTCCAGCCGCTTGTTAAGGTCACAATCAATGCGCCGACAGTTCCTGCAGAGTAGAGCAACCCCAGTGCAGAAGGCGCCCCGAGGGATTCCGCCCAGAATGGAAAGAGCGCGGTAGGCATCGCAAAGAACATCGCCGCTAAGTCAATGAGGTAAGTGCCCATCAAGTCTTGCCGTCTACTTGCATAACGAATGCCATCGACCAGAGCGGAGAGTGAGGGCGGGGTCTTGCGATCACCAAGGCGCGCCAGCGGGGTTAGTCTGGCCAGGATCAGCAGCGAGAGGATGTAACTGAAGAGATCGACAAGAAATCCGGTACTCACCCCCCAGTAGGAGATGATGAAGCCACCAATTGCTGGTCCGGTGATTACCGCCATTTGCCAACGCAACCCCATCAGCGCACTTGCTTTAGGAAGGTCCTCATGGGCGACGATTCGGGGGATGATCGAGTTATAGCTGGGGCTAGTGGCACCGTTAACTGCCGAGAATGCCGCCGCTACCAGATAAAGGAGCCAGACCTTCGGCTCATTTAATTGGGCGTTGATCAGCAGTATCAGCGAGAGAGCGAGCGCACACACCTCTCCGAAGATGATGAGTTTGCGTCGATCAAAAGCATCGGCAAGTACGCCACCGTATAAACCGAAAACAATAAGAGGTATCAACTCGGCGGCACCAATGAGCCCGACCGCCAGAAATGAACCCGTTAACTCCTTGATCTGAAAAGGTAATGCGACATAGGTAATCATCGAACCCATTCGAGAGATGAGTCCAGAGTAGAAGAGGATTGCTAAGTTTTTATTGCTCCGCAGTAGCGAGAGATCTATCGCTGAGGCTGCCAATTGGGCTGTGATTCGCTTCCACATTAGTAGCACTCTAGTGCTCGGGGCAACGAGCTAATCATTAGCCTCTATTGGAAACTTTGCTCCTGGCCCGGGAAAGTTCCGCTGGCTACATCTGCCGCCCACTCATTGACCCCATCGTGGATCTCCTTGCGCAGGTTTCGATAGGCCTTGGCTAACTTCGGGGGGTTGGCGGTGAGCCCCATCAGGTCGCTCCACACTAAGACCTGTGCGTCGCACTGATTTCCAGCTCCGATGCCGATAGTGGGGATGGTCAGCTCCTGAGTGATTTCGGTGGCAAGTGTTGCTGGGATGAGTTCTAAGACCAGCGCGAATGCTCCTGCCTCTTGGACTGCATGGGCGCTGGCTTTGAGGATCGCACCATCGTCGCCACGGCCTTGCACTCGATACCCTCCTAATTGATGGAGGGATTGTGGAGTCAACCCGATATGTGCCATCACGGGAATTCCAGAAGAGACAATCGCGCGGATTTGAGGGGCCACTCGCTCACCACCTTCAAGTTTTACCCCGTGCACACCGCTCTCCTTCATGAAGCGAATTGCCGTTGCCAGCGCTTGCTCCGGTGAACTCTCGTAGGAACCAAAGGGCAAGTCGGCGATGATCATTGCACGACTGGTGCTGCGTACTACGGCTCGGGCCAGGGGAACCAATTCGTCCACGGTCACCGCGATGGTGTTCTCGTAGCCAAGGAAGTTACTCGCCGCGCTATCGCCAACAAGGAGGAGAGGAATTCCACACTCATCGAAGATCTCAGCGGTGAATTGTTCGTAGGCGGTGAGCATCGGCCATCGCTCGACCGATTTCGCCTTCTGGATGTCCCGGACAGTTATTCGGCGGTGGCGAGCGCCGCCATATATAGAGAGTGATTGTGCAGAGTGGTTCGAGTGATTCGAGTGATTCGAGTGATTCATCGGTGGACCCCTAACGCCTCAAAGCTGGTGCGCACGCCCCAGTCCCTGTGCTCTATGGATAAGCCTACTTCCTTGGTGGCGGGATAGGCTCGCCCTATGGCAGGAGAGAAAGGCCCGCTCCGGTTGGCGTTGGCGCAACTCAATCCCACAGTGGGGGATCTTGATGGCAACTGCCAAAGCGCCTTCGATGCGATTGCCAGCGCCTGGCGCGATGGCGCTCATCTGATTGCACTTCCCGAGATGATGGTTACTGGGTATCCGGTGGAAGATCTTGCCTTGCGCGGTGATTTTCGCCAAGCAAGTCGCCGCGCTCTCGAGAGATTAGCTATCGAGGTGGCAGAGGCAGGAATGGGCAACATTGTCGTGGTCATCGGATATCTCGATCAAAATGATCA
>CAZPIJ010000119.1:0-2731 GCA_964586805.1 uncultured Bifidobacterium sp.
GCAAGCTGAAAGATAAAGAAGAGGAAGATCAACTGGCCATCACGATTCTTGTAGTTGTCTAAGACGAATTTGATGAGTAGGGCGAGAATAAAGCCAAGGGCAACTATTGTGATATTTCGCGAGGGTTCAAGTTTGATGCTGTCGATATTAAAAATCTTTGCGAGACGATAAAGAAGCGGTATCTCTTCGCTACCACGTTGAGTTTGCGCATAGACCACTAGCTCGAAGAATCTCGAGCCAGATTTGATAATAAAGAAAGAGGAGAGTGCTATGAACGTCGCCAATGCTGTTGCGCCGATAACAACAGCGCTTCGCAATCTTCGTTGGAGGAGTAACCAGAGAATGAGAACAACCACGGGCACGGCGTACCAAATCTTCATCGTGGTGGCGGCGCCTAGGAGCAAGCCGATGGTTATGACATCACGATTTAGATTCTTCCTCTCGAGAAGTATAAAAATTGCGATGAGCGTGAAGAGAATCCCGAGTCCCTCAAGGTACGCGGTGCGCTCGATGCGAACCACTGGAGTCCAGACCGCGTAGAAGAGCGCAGCGGCAAACCCAGCGCCACGGCTCCACCGGGATCCGATGCGATAGATCATCCATGTAGAGAGCGCACCCACCACCATGAAGAAGATCCGCGCGAGATAGAAACCAAACGAATCACTGGTGATGTGGCTTATCCAAACAAAGGGAGAGAGTACATAGAGAATTCCTGGTGGATGTACGAGCACGAAATCTCGATAGGGAATCAGACCATGATTTAGCGCAGTCGATGCAGAGTAATAGACCCCGTCGTCGTAGCCCAAGACAGAATCAAAACCGCCGGCATAGAAGAGCGAGAAGAGGCGGACGAGGAAGGCGAAGCTGATCAATATGAAAGCATCGAATTTTTTGATCAGCACCTGAGCGAGAGTACAGAGCCAACCTTAAGATTCGCTCAAAGCGTGCTCAGTAACGCTACTTACGGATATAACCCTTCGGGCACGTTGGTGCAGATCCGCTGACTTTCTTGGTGACTTTGCCTTTGACGCAGAGAATTGTCTTGAGCGCGGCGGGGTTCTTGCTATTGGGCTGGGTTAGCTTGATTCGTAATTTCGGCGAGGAGAATTCGAAGTTCACCGCGCTCAGATACATCCACCCGTTCTTCTCCCCCACAACTGTGGTGGCTATCTGCTGCTCACCGCCCTCTGAGATGACTGAGATCGACCCTGAGATTGGCGCGTTGGTGAAACCATAAATGCACCTGGCAACATCCGAACGCATAACCAAGTTATAGATTCCCTTGAATGGAGTTGTGCCATCCTGCAAGAAATGTGGCGCTGCTACTTGGTAATTGAGCTCTCCAGTTGATTTATTAAACGCTGGAGGGCCAGATGTGTAATTAGTGGAGTTGGTCGTCACGATTCCCGTTATTTGTTTGGGATCCTTGAAACATTGATTAGCGCCTTGAGCTTCCTCAGGAGTAATAGTTCGCACATTCCATAACGCCGGGGTTGCTGTCGCTTGGTTCTTCAAAAGTGGAAGCCAGAGGTTGAGCTCCTTGATACTCAATGCCCCTGAGGGGCATGGCATCGCGGTGAAATTCCGCTTCAAGGGATCCTTGAATTCCTCGGCCGACATGATTCGACCCACAGCGCCATCGCAATTCGAACCTTTGAACTGCCCGGTAGTGGGCTCGTATTGCGAAGTAATGGAGTCAGGTAAATCTTTCCAATAATTACTCTTATACAAAAGCGGCACGAGAACCGGCTTACCAACAAATTCATATTCGCTGCCATTGGTACCCTGATTGATTGAAATCACTGGCTCGCTAAGACGGCCATGCATCCACCCATTAGGCGGATTATTCAATCGGAGCGTTACGTAATACTTATCTAAACTTGGGAAGGCCACTTCCGACGCACATAACTTGTCGAAGTTGGCAGTAGCAAATACTCGATTGAATGCTTCACCGCAATCCGCTCCCGCGCCACTTGCTTCGCCATAAAAGTATGAATTGGGCGAGGTGGCTGAAGGGATCCTCACATAACCATCATCATGACAGGGCTCACCACGGGGCCCTTTCCCGGTTTCATTCGTGATGCAAGGACCTGGGTTACGCGCGGGAGTGATCATTACTGGAGTGATGCTCAAGTTGAATCCAGCGAGTTCATTCTTATTCTCCGAGCGGTGATAAATTCCTGAGAGAAATGAAGAGACCATAAAAGTGGTTATCGTGCCGGCACTACTGGTCAATGCATAAACGTTCGATGTTGCGCCAGTTGGAATTTTCTTCGAGACATCCCCAGTGAATGCATTCTGAGCTTTAGATGGAAAGTAGCTCTGAAATCGCGCCGCTGTTTTTGAATTATCTGCATTGATGATGCCAAATCCTGAAATGCAATTTGCGTCACTTGATCCAGAACACTGAGGAAGTTGCGAATTCCACTGAATATCTTTTGCGCTCGCGCATGAGCCACTGTCGAGAGATGTACAGGTCGGATCTACCGTTGGACGACCTTGCGCAGCTTGCACGATATCCATGTTCATCAAAAAGCTATGGTTACCAAAGCCACCGTTGCCATGTGATCCCACGCCATCGTGAAAATAAATATTGTGCTGCCCCGGCTCTTGTGCCGAAATGTATGTATATGGATCTCCAGGTGCGTGTGTTGACTCCGCACTTGCCGACAAGGGCAGCCACACTGAGAGCAGCGCGATCACTGCGATAGCGATACGGCGAGTCACCGGG
>CAZPIJ010000120.1:0-2697 GCA_964586805.1 uncultured Bifidobacterium sp.
ATGCTGGCCTTACGGGACGAAAAATCATCGTGGACTCCTATGGCGGTATGGCTCGCCATGGTGGTGGTGCTTTCAGTGGTAAGGATCCTTCTAAAGTTGATCGCTCTGCCGCGTACGCAATGCGGTGGGTAGCCAAGAACATCGTTGCGGCTGGATTGGCCCAACGATGTGAAGTTCAAGTCGCATATGCAATCGGCAAAGCCCAACCTGTCGGATTGTTTGTCGAAACCTTCGGAACCGAGTCCCTGCCTATCGATACAATCCAAAACGCAGTCTCGAGTGTTTTTGATCTGCGCCCAGCAGCCATCATTCAAGAGCTCGAGCTGTTACGACCGATTTATCGCAAGACCAGCAACTATGGACATTTTGGCCGACAGCTCCCCGAATTTACCTGGGAGCGAACCGATAAGGTCACAGCCCTCCAGCAGGCAGCGGGAAAGTAATCCGCCTTCCTCATCGTGAACGGAGGCAATCATCTCCACTGGCACTTCACCTGATACACCTGTCACCCCGCTTCGCTTGAAACGGCAACGCGTGCCGCTGCCAGAACCGACCAGAGCACAAACCCTCCCTATTGCCAGCGTGTTAGTTGATAGTGGCCTCCTGCATATCGATCAAGAGTTCGAATTCCTTATTCCGCAGGAGCTCTCGCAGGTCATCACTAGAGGTTCGTTAGTAAAAATTCCATTCAATAGGAAACGAGTTCTTGGAGTCGTTATCAATCGGAGCGAACACGGAAACTTCCGTGGACAACTTCGATACATCAATGAAGTTGTCCGAGATTTTCCTGTAATCACCCCCGAGATTCTCGACCTTGCTGGCGAGATTGTTCGATATTACGGAGGTAATCGCTGGGATGTACTTCGCTTCGCGGTTCCTTCATTTACAAAAAAGTCGACTGTCTCTCATGAAGCGAATGCGGATACTCCCCAAATGCCGCAACAAGAGTCGAAAACTTCCACGAGCTTCGAAGATCAATCCACGAATTACCCCGAAGGGTTCTGGAAGGCGTTCGCGAACTCCTCTGATGCAATCCCACGAGTGCGTGCTTTGTGGACTGCGCCACCGGCTATTAATCCACTAGCGTTCTTGGTTACTTTGGCCGAGCGCTCAAATGGGAGAGTGCTTTTCATTCTTCCCGATGCTACCGATGTCCGCCGATTCATCAACCTTCTTCGACAAAGTCAACATATTGATATGAGCGAGGTAATCGAATGGAGTTCAGAGCTTACTCGCCAAGATCGTGAGCAGAATTTTCTTAAAGCACTTATGGGTTCTGCTCGAATTGTTGTTGGCGTTCGTGGCGCACTCTTGTTGCCAGTGCCTCAGTTACATTCGATCGTGCTCTGGGATGAGGGCAACCAAGCTTTCGAAGAATTGAGGGCGCCATATTTTCATGCACGAGAGGTCGCAATCATGCGAGCGCACCGAGAAAATTGCCATCTAGTTCTAGGCTCGGCGGCGCCATCGGTAGCAGCGGTGCAATACATCAAGAATGGTTACCTCACTCCACTGCGACCGTATGGGGCTTTCATCAGCGGGCGAACTCCTCAAATTATTGCCATCTCGAATGAGCAAGCTCCCCAACAACAGGGTCTACTGCCCACAATCGCTTGGGAGATCGTAAAGAAAGCGCTTAAGACTGGACCAGTTCTCGTTCAAGTCCCCCAGCGCGGCTATATCCCAGCCCTTTCCTGTCGAAGATGTCGCAACTTTGCGCTCTGTGAGTGCGGTGGTCGGTTAACTAAATCCGCGAACTCCGATCTGCCGGTATGTGCGCTGTGCGCCATGGTGACTACCAGGTGGAAATGTAAATACTGCAACGCTCAAGAATTTCGACACAGTCAAATAGGAGACGAGCGCGTGGCTCAGATGCTGGGGAAGTCATTTCCCAACCAAATGATTCTCTCGGTCAACGCTCAACAACGAGTCATCGAAATCGATGCCGAGCCCCGAATAGTTGTGAGCACGCCCGGAAGCGAGCCGTTGGCAGAGGGTGGGTACCACGCCGCTTTGGTTTTGAATGCAGCAATCACTCTTGAACGAGCCACTTTGCGTGCAGAGGAGGATTCGCGCCAAAATTGGTTTGGGCTTGCCACATTACTTACTCCGAACGCCCCCCTGTTTATTGATGCTCCCGCCACGAATCGGAATATCCATGCGCTGATCCGTTGGGATGCATTAACTGTGGCATTATCCGAATTGGCCGAACGGGCAGCCCTCAACCTTCCTCCTGCCATCAAAGCGATAGAAGTCAGTGGAACCCACGCTGCGGTCCTAGAAATCGTTCGAGATCTTCCTTCATCTTTCCTTCGCTCTCAACCAAGAGTTCAAGAGAATCGGAGCGTGGCTTTATTGCGATTCAACGGGACAGATCGCGCTGGCGCTGTTACGGAAATCTTGAAGAGAGCTCGGAATCAATCGGCACAAGGCGTATCCATCGCGCGGATCAGAGTCGACCCAACTTCGTTGTAAATTCCCTATTACTGCAGGGCGCCTTGTACGATAGCGCTATGGCTATCCAACCGATTCGACTATTCGGAGATCCGATTTTGGCTACTCGGGCAATGGAAGTCGATCGTTTCGATAAGGAGATTAGGCAATTGGTCTCCGATCTGACCGACACCATGCTCGATGCACCAGGGGCGGGTTTGGCAGCACCTCGTAGGCGACGCTCTAAGGGGTTCGAAATATTTA
>CAZPIJ010000121.1:0-2653 GCA_964586805.1 uncultured Bifidobacterium sp.
TCGATGCAGACCCCTTCGCTATCGAGGGTGTAGACCACCCACCACGGCGTTGACGAGGTGACCTCTAACCGCGCACCACCAGGCCAGAGAGTTGTTGGTTTGCCGATCGGTGTATGAAAGACATCGTCCCAAGGTTGTGGGGTGATTGGTGTGATGAATTGACCATCAGGCATCAAAGTCTCATCGACCTTGAGCATCTTCTCGGCATCGAAGAGCACCTGGGCTTGATCGATTCCCGAATCTGCGCCACCGATGCGGCGCGGAAACCAGGTATGCACTCCTACCCATGCAGGAAGATCGCACTCGCCTGGGAAATATTCCAACTCATAATTCAAGACATTGCCTGCAACCGAGATGCGAAGTTCTGCGCTGGCGCTGGCATATGGGGCGGGGAAATCGATTCGGCTGACTCCGTTGCCGCAATCGCGCCACGGCAAGAGATATCCCAGACCATGGATTGCATGGGGTGGGATGACATCGGTGCGCAGTTGTTCGACATCACCGTTGGCATGGCGGAACTTTCCGTGGAGCACGCGCCCGGCCCACGGGATCATGGGATACCACCCCCAACTCAAGGGGTTTTCGCGCTTTTGGACCGAGAACTCGAAGCCCTGCCATTGCACCGAGGAGAGTCGGGCGCCATGTTCGAGGTCGACTTCGACGGTGATCTCTTCACCACGGATGATCTGTTTCATAACTCATTCCTATAGGGGGGTTGGGCACCTTGTCTAGAGCAGGTGATTGCCGATGCCTGCACTGCGCGATGCAGGATATGGGAGAGCTCTGACGAGAGTGCGCGATCGATTCCGTGGAGATGGATTCCTTCGGCGAGAATCGCACCTACGGTGTCTCCTGCACCTACGGTGTCGACGACATCGACCTTCACTCCCGGGACTTCGATCATATGTTCACGGGTGATGCCGACCAGTCCTTCGTGGCCGCGAGTGATGACGACCAACTTCACGCCATGCTCTAGCCAACTCTTGGCGACTTCGAACTCGTGCATCTCGGGATAGAGCCACTGGATATCTTCACTACTTGCTTTGACGACATCAGAGATCTGCAAGAAGCGCGCGACTGCTCCTTGATATTTTTCGCGATCGCCTAAGACGCTCGGGCGAATGTTTGGGTCGAAGATGATCGGGACTTTTCCTACTGCGCCTTTCATCCACTCGAAGAGGACCGATGCTCCCGGTTCGATGATTGTTGCCAGGGTGCCGAAGTACAACGCGTGCACGACATCGCTAGCGAGCTCGGATAAATCTGGAAGAACTTTTTTGTCGTACGCGAAGGTTGCGGTGCCCTCGATGACGAATTGATAACTCGCGCTGCCATCGGCAGCGATGGTGACATTGGCGGTGCAGGTAGGCAGATCATGGGTGGGGGTGAAGCGCAGTCCGACTCCTGCGGCGGTGAATTGCTCGCGCATCATCTGGCCATAGGAATCAGAGGAGAGGCCACCGATAAATTCGCTCGCGATGCCAAGGCGCGCCAGGGCGTGGGCGGTGTTGGCGGGGCCGCCGCCGGGGATCTCTTCGAGGGCGCCATCTTTGGTGATTCGGTCGATGAGCGCTTCGCCGCAGACCCAGATCGCCATGTCTTCTACCTTACCTGCGAGCTGCGAGCAGAATGCGGGTAACTTTCCATCTATGAGGTCGATTCGACGGAGGCCGTCGGTGGCGCGGGGCTTTCGCCCTAAGGGCTTCGCACCCTCGAGGCGCTGGGGCGCCGCTCGTGGGGCATCGCTCTTCTCGGATGCGATCGATTTTCCGATTGCGGTGCTCCATCAAGAGGAGATGGTTGCCAATAGCGCAGAGATGAAGGCCTATTGCGCGCGCAATGGTTTTGATTTGGCACCTCATGGCAAGACGAGCATGTCGCCGACGCTCACGCAGATGCAATTGGATGATGGCGCGTGGGCGATTAGTGCGACGAGCAATTGGCAGATGCGCACCTTCTATGCGATGGGTGTGCCGCGGATCATCCTCACCAATGAGATTGTTAATCCAACGATCATCCAATGGATTGCGAAGAGACTCAATAAGGATGCGAACTTCGATCTCTTCTTATATGTCGATTCGGTCGCTGGTGTGCAGCTACTTGAAAATACACTTGCTCAAAGTGCGTTAAAGCGTCCGATCACTGTGCTCATCGAGATGGGTGCGTTTGGAGGGCGTGGTGGTGCGCGAACGAAAGAAACGGCACTTGAAGTTGCTCAAGCGGTTGCATCATCGCAACACCTGCTGCTCGGTGGAATCTCTGGTTTCGAGGGCATCACGCCGGTGCCAGAGGGCAAGAACCTTCTAGAGGCTGTTGATTCGTTCTTGGATTTGATCGTCGATACATTGCGAGCGATTGATCGTGCAGGGCATTTCGCTCGAACTCCCGAGGTTCTGCTCACTGCTGGTGGAAGTAATTTCTTCGACCGGGTTGTTGCGAAGTTCTCCCCCGTGACATTGAGCAAGCCGCTCCGGAAAGTCCTTCGATCTGGCTGCTACCTCACCCACGATGATGGCATCACCTCGCCAGATGCTCGGGTGAAGGACCCTGCTGTTGATCTGCCTCATTTTCACTCAGCGCTTGAGATCTGGGGCGAGGTGCTGTCGATTCCAGAACCCACCCGCGCCATTGTCGGCATCGGGCGACGGGATGC
>CAZPIJ010000122.1:0-2634 GCA_964586805.1 uncultured Bifidobacterium sp.
CAGGCGTACTTCTTAATAAGCGACGGAGACTTGCCGGATCCATGATTGGTGGGATTCCTGAACTGCAGGAGATGCTCAATTTCTGCGGCGAAAAAGGGATCACCAGTGATGTCGAAAAAATCACCCCGGATTACATCAATAAGGCTTGGGAACGAACTGTTGCCAGTGATGTTAAGTACCGTTTCGTCATTGACGCCACCAAATTCTAGATAGTTAATCAGCTAGTTAATCAGCTAGTTGAATTGAGCAACAACGGTCGCTAATACCGGAGCGATAACGAGTGCAGGCAACATATCTCCGATAGCGATGCTCTTGATGTTGAGCAATTTGAGACCAATGCCGATCAGGAGCAGACCACCGACGCCGGTGATCGCATCGATTTGGTAGTTTTGTAGGACGCTTCCTAAAAAAGCACCGACGGCGCTCCACGCTCCTTGATATATCAAAACACTAATAGCGGAGGCTGCTACCCCCCAGCCAAGCGCAGCAGCGAAAGCGATCGCAGCAAAACCATCCATGATGCTCTTCAATACAAGAAGTTCATTACCCTTGCCGAGGCCGTCGCTAATGCTGCCGAGAATAGCCATCGGCCCAATAACGAAGATCAGCGACGCAGTGACAAATCCAGTGACGAAATTTGAATCATCCCCTTTAGCAAAACGGTTCTTTAGCCGCTCACCGAATCCTTCGAGGCGCTCCTCGAAGCGAAAAGAGGAACCGAGGACTCCGCCAAGAAGAAGGGCTCCAAGTGTGATGAGAATGGGCTTACCACCACCGACTGCATCCAGGTATGAAGAATTCCACAGGGCAGCGCAGGCGCTTGCTCCGCTAACAAAAGTGACCAATCCCAATGCATCAGTGATGAGTGTGCGAGTCCTTGTGGGAATCTTTGATCCAATCCCCACTCCGATAGCGGTGCCCGCGATGATGGTGATGACATTTATGAGCGTGCCAATCACGAGAATCTCCAGAATGAAAGCGCACCTACAACTAGGCAATAGATAGCAAACGGATAGAGCGTATGAGTTTTGAACCAGCGAACCAGAAATGCAATCGAGAGGTAGGTGCAGATTGCTGAGACTAGCGATCCCACAATCACTGGACCTAGTATGTGTGAGATCTCTGGATCAAAAAGTTTTGGCAATTTTAAAACACCGGCTCCGAAGATCACGGGGGTGGCAATCAGAAATGCGAAATCTGATGCTGCCGAATGCGAAAGACCTCGTGCCAGCCCTGCTGACATCGTGATACCAAATCGACTGATCCCGGGAAAGAGCGCGCCGGCTTGAGCCACTCCAATCAAGAGCGCTTGACCGTTGCCGATCTCTTCGGTGTTCTCTAATTCCCGCTTGATCCGAATCTTCTTGAATATCTCGATACCAGCTAAAAGCAGGCCATTGAGGAAGAGGAATCCACCAACGGCAAAAGGATCACTGAATAGATCTGCTACTTGATCTTGGAAAGCAATTCCGAGGATTCCAACAGGCAAGGTTGCTAACAGAATCTTCCAGATTAACCGTTCGTTGCCATTGAGATCCCGTCGTTTTCTCAGACTAGAAAAAAAGGAACCGATGAGGATTACCCATCGATCACGGAAGAACCAAATGAGGGTCAGAGAGCTGGCAACATGCAATGCAATGATCATCAGCAGGTAAGGCGATTCTCCTGAAGTTTCGTTGTTGAGGAATCTCTCCCAAGTTCCGCCAATCCAAGCCGGGAAAAGAACTGAATGTCCAAGGCTTGAGACCGGAAACAACTCGGATATCCCCTGCAATATCCCGGTGACGATAGCTTGCGTATACGAGAGCTGCGCTTCGAGAGATTTCACTATTGCAGGGTACGCGACTACGCTCCAATAAATGCGCAGGTTCTTCTCGCACTCGATTCCGAATACGCCGTGGCGGGCAGAGCATCCATGGAAGATCTCTCCGCTCCGCTGCCTTTTTTTGACCGTAGGATTACTCGTCTTCGGAGTCGGTGATGGACTACTCATCGTTAGCCATATGGGAAATGCACCTTGGAGCGTGCTCTCTCAGGGATTAGCGCTGCAACTCTCTATCTCTATCGGGTGGGCAACCGCTCTGGTTTCAGCAGTCGTGCTCCTTCTCTGGATTCCATTACGCCAGCGCCCTGGCTTCGGAACCCTGGCCAACATCGCTGGCGTGGCGCTGGCTATCGATCTCACCGTCGCGTGGGTGCGAGTTCCGACTCATTTTGCGATGCAGTTGCTCTTCGTACTGGTGGGCATTGTCCTGGTAGGGGCTGGCTCGGCCCTCTATCTGACCTGTGGCCTGGGAGCTGGTCCCCGTGATGGGCTGATGACCGCGCTGCACTACCGAACTGGCATCTCCGTTGCCCGAGTCCGGGCCACCTTAGAGGGGTCGGTATTGGCCGCTGGATGGCTTTTGGGCGGGCGTGTAGGGCTGGGAACGCTCCTCTTTGCCCTGGGCATCGGAGGCAGTGTGGCTCTCTGGTTGAGTCTGGTAGGACACCTGACGAGAAATACCCCCCAGTAACTGAAAATTCGCTGAGTGGTTGGGTACTTTGGGGGCTCTTCCCCCGGTATCACGAGCCGTCACTTCGTGGCGGGGTCGTAAACACCCCCGAAACCAAAATAGTTGAGAGGGATACATG
>CAZPIJ010000123.1:0-2629 GCA_964586805.1 uncultured Bifidobacterium sp.
CGCCCCGATGGCAAACTCACTCATGAGGTCGATGGCGAAAAGGGGCCGCAAGATGCCTGTGGAATATTTGGAGTATGGGCACCTGGTGAAGAGGTAGCAAAACTTACTTTTTACGGTTTGTATGCGCTTCAACACCGAGGGCAAGAATCAGCAGGAATCGCAGTAAGCGATGGCGATCGCATTCTTGTTTATAAGGACATGGGATTGGTAGCGCAGGTATTCACTGAAAACGATTTAGCAGTACTCACTGGAAAGATTGCAATCGGGCACACTCGATATTCCACTACAGGTTCGAGTAATTGGGCCAATGCGCAACCTACGCTTCGGTCCACCGAGAATGGCACCTTGGCACTTGCGCACAATGGCAATCTCACCAATACCGGAGACCTGGCAGAGCGGTTATTTCACTCCGCTGGTGATGCGCATAACCATCTTCATGCGACCACCGATACCGAGATTATGACCGCGCTCATCTCATTAGAGAAGAGTGGGAGCGTAGAGGCGAACGCGCTCTCAATTCTGCCTACGCTGCAAGGCGCCTTTTCACTTATCTTTATGGATGAGAACACCCTTTATGCAGCGCGAGATCGACATGGCATCAGACCGCTTGTAATTGGAAAGCTCGAGACAGGTTGGGTTGTTGCAAGTGAATCTGCTGCGCTCGATATTGTCGGGGCAAGTTTTATCCGCGAAGTCGAACCAGGCGAGTTCATCGCCGTCGATGAAGATGGTCTGCGTTCGCATCATTGGACGACTCCAGAACCTCGCGGGTGCATCTTTGAATATGTGTACCTTGCGCGCCCTGACACCACAATTGCCGGCCAGAGTGTGCATCCAGTGCGAGTAGCGATTGGCGAACGCTTAGCCGCAGAACATCCTGCTGATGCAGATCTTGTGATTCCAGTTCCCGAATCTGGTACACCAGCAGCAATCGGATATGCGAAATACTCCAAGATTCCTTATGGGGCAGGGCTAGTCAAAAATTCGTATGTCGGGCGAACATTTATCCAGCCAAGCCAGACAATCCGACAACTTGGCATCAGGTTGAAACTCAACCCGCTCCGTGAGGTTGTTGCCGGGAAAAAGATAGTGGTCGTCGATGATTCAATTGTTCGTGGCAATACCCAGCGAGCAATTGTTCGTATGCTTCGTGAGGCGGGTGCGATCGAAATCCATGTTCGAATCTCATCCCCGCCAGTCAAATGGCCTTGTTATTTCGGAATAGATTTCGCAACTCGGGCCGAATTGATTGCTGCTGGCTTAGACATCGAAGAGATTCGTCGATCAATCGGTGCGGACTCGTTGGGGTATGTCTCTCTCGAAGGGCTCATTGATGCAACAAATGTCGCAGAATCAAAGCTCTGCACAGCTTGCTTCACCGGTCACTACCCAATGCCCATTCCGGAAGAGAGTGGCAATGTAAACAACCTCAAGTTACTTCTTGAAGAGGCCTAAGTGAAGATGAGCACCTACGAGGCGGCCGGAGTAAGTATCGAAGCGGGAGATCGTGCTGTTGAATTGATGAAGGCTTCGATAGCCAAGGCTCAACGCGCTGAGGTCTACGGTGGGATTGGTGGATTCGCTGGACTTTTTGATGCGAGCGCTTTGAAACGATTCACCAAACCGCTACTAGCGACCTCAACAGATGGAGTGGGCACGAAGACCGAGATTGCCCGGCTCATGGGAATTTACGACACCATCGGCGAAGATCTCGTTGCGATGGTCGTCGACGATCTAGTCGTTTGCGGAGCAGAGCCGCTCTTTATGACCGATTACATTGCTGTTGGCAAAGTTATTCCTGAACGAATTGCGGAGATAGTTTCAGGAGTGGCGCGAGGTTGTGAAAAAGCGCGCACTGCGCTCATTGGTGGAGAAACAGCAGAACACCCACAGTTACTAAAAGAAGATGAGTTCGATATCGCAGGCGCTGCGACAGGTGTCGTTGAAGAGAGCAAACTTCTCGGCTCTGAAAAAGTATTTGTTGGTGATGTGGCAATAGCAGTTGCAAGTAGTGGTGTACATGCAAATGGTTTCTCACTTGTTCGTCACATCATCAAAGAGTCTCGCCTTGCCCTGGATGCATATATCCCAGAATTGGAGCAGACTTTAGGAGAAGCGTTACTCACTCCAACGAGAATTTATGCTGCGGATATGTTGGATCTCATAACTGAAGTTGAGGTTCACGCGATGGCACACATCACCGGTGGGGGATTAGCTGCCAATACCCAGCGGGTAATGCCAACAGATGTAGGACTTGTCATCGACCGAAGCACTTGGGCCCTGCCGCCGATCTTCGACTATCTTCAGCAGGTCGGCCGAACCCCGCTCCCAGATTTTGAGCGGACCTTTAATTGTGGGGTTGGTATGGTGCTGATCCTCCCCGGCAAATCGGTCACCCCGACTCTGGCCTTGTTGCGCGGGCGGGGCTACCAAGCCTGGGAGATAGGTGAGATCTCCGCAGCGCCCGCCCCGTTGGCTGGGGTTAAGTTGGAAGGGGCCTTCCAAAACCGATAATCTCTGCCTACGAAAATTACGAATTCCGGGTATTACCTGGAGGCGACAAGTAAGGAGGTCACGCCATGGGGCGCGGCCGAGCTAAAGCCAAACAGACGAGAGTTGCTCGCGATCT
>CAZPIJ010000124.1:0-2628 GCA_964586805.1 uncultured Bifidobacterium sp.
ACTCCACACGGCAGCGCCGGTTTGGTCTACGACTTCGGTGGCTTTGCCGATATCTATTACACGATGCGCTATGACACACCCGATGCATTCGATCTGGCAGCGAAGATCGCAGCGCTCATGCCAGAGGGTGAAGCGCTCCATCAGAGTAATTCACGAGGGTTAGATCATGGCGCGTGGGTGCCACTGAAGGTGATGTACCCATTGGGAGATGTACCAGTGATTCAGATGAGTATGCCTACTCACGATCCCGGTCGACTTCTCGAATTAGGTAAGCGACTTAAACCACTCCGTGAAGAAGGAGTTCTCGTAATCGGCTCAGGTTTTATGGTTCATGGCTTGCGCCATGCCACGCACGAGATGCTCTTCTTCAACAAGATTCCTACATGGTCGCATGAGTTCGATGCATGGGTGCACCAGGCTCTGGAGCAGGGAGATATTGACACCTTGGCTAATTACAAAGAACTTGCACCAGGAATGCCGTATGCACACCCCACCGTAGAACACTTCACACCACTTTTTGTTGCACTTGGAGCAGCGAGCACTCCTGATGCCCGAGTGAAAACGGCAATAGATGGCTATCGATTTGGTTTCTCACGCCGCTCTATCGAAGTTGCGTAAGAAAAGAACAAGAGAATTAGCAGAGCGGGACGACATCCTCGATTGCTCGTCGCTGCTCACCCGAAAGTCGCTGTGTGAGTGAGACAAATAGCGGCGGTACTTCGCGATTAGAGTTCGGCAAACGACAGACAGATCGCTGCAAGATGCTCTCGCCCTTGACCCGCAACACAATCCGCGGCTCCTCGAGCAAAATACTTACCCAATCATCACCGTTGCCATCGAGGTAATAACCCACCAGAGTGGATGCTTGATCGCCCTTCTCGACTCCTTGGACAGCAACCAGATTCTCTTCGGTAGAGACGATTTGGAATCGCTCGGGCGCAAGCCAGACTTGATCATCAGCCACGAGCTGGACGCCTGCGACCAATGCGAAGTACAGAATCAAGAATTGGAATGGATGTGGCCAGTCATCAAGATTATTGGTCCACGCCGAAATTGCACTGTAAAGAATAAGAATGCTTGCTGCGAAGAATGCCACAAAGGCAACCGCACCGTTCCAGGCAAGTGGTGAAGGGACGACCGTTGCCACCAGGAACCATGCGACGACCGAGATCCAGACCCGAGAATTCTTCGTGACAGGTTTATCACTGACATTGATGAGCGCTGTGATGGTGAAACCTGTTGCGGCGGTCAGGAGCAGAATCGGCAACGCCTGCACGATAGCGCCCGTAACAGTCTTGCTAATCCCTTGGGCATCAAGGAACGAGAGCGCTGTAGGAGCCGAGCGGCCGCTGATAGCAATGAGTCGAGTCAGGAGGTAGAGCACGCCGCCGAAGGAGACGATCTGGGTCATGTTCTCTTGGAGCAGACCCGAAAGGGCACCGATAGTGCGTGAGCGCTCAGCGAGTGAAAGTTTCTCGATCTTCTCCTGGAGCTCTTCTTGTAACTCCTCTAGGTCCTCGCGAATCTCATCGACCTCATCGTCGATGCCGTTGTTGTCGCGATCTTCGAATTTGTCGTTGGTCATGATGTCGAACTCCAAATCACCTGAGTAGCAACAGGAAGTGCGATCGCGTTGAGCGTGACTTCGGCGTTATCCATCAAGGCATATCGATCACCGGCGCTAAATTCCTTAGAGTTATAGAGAATCGTTCCGGCAGGGACAGTCATCTGCCAGGTCACTCGAAGCTGCGGCAAGGTCTTGCCAGTAGTCCAGGGCACAGAGATACAAACATCTCCGTTGCTGGAGGTGACCCCACGAACCTCGCCACCAGGATAGGTAACGGTGATTCGCTGATTCTTTGCTGCCTGGCTCACTGATCGTTCGAGATTCTCGCCATTAGCAACATCGTCCTTATCAAAACCTTCACGAGTGGTGAGGACATAAATATGGAGTGAATCACCATCGATCGTCGCAGTCGATGAGAGCGCACCTGGCCCGACATCATCAAATGGCCACGAGCCATCACCGGCAGCACCAGCGATCGAATCGGCGAGCTCGCTGACTAACTTGTCTTCAGAGAAGAAGTCCGCTTCGATGCCAAGTAGTCGTTGAGCCGCGATCCAAGTCGCAATTGTTCCCTCGCGCGCAGTGAGCGAAAGAATCGAGGATGCAATGTCGCCGTTGTAACGAATTGCGTAGGCAAGATTCCGGACTTTATTTAATTGTGGCTGCAAATCTGCATCATCATCGACTCGCTTGACGATTTCATTGAGTGGAACCGCGCGCAAGTTTGCACTCGGCTTATTTGCAGTCGAATAGCCCAAAGGGATGGTGTCGAGAGTCTGGCCGGCGATTGAATAGGAACGCATCATGGCAATACCTTCAGGGCCTTTGATGGAACGACCATCTTCGGAAGGGATGATCACCGGTTGCTCTGTGAGTTGGAATTGGCTAGTAACGCCTGCACACGGTTCGGCATCAGACTTCATCGGTTTATCCAGGCCGAGTGAGATCGATCCAAAGAAAAAGACTGGAATAACCATCGTGATGGCGATGTTCCGTCGATGTCGCTTGAGCTTCTTGAGCTGCTCCTCGGTTAATGGAACTTCGGGTTGGCGGTCCACCAC
>CAZPIJ010000125.1:0-2598 GCA_964586805.1 uncultured Bifidobacterium sp.
TTCGATACTCATCGATGAAATTACTGGCAACAAAGAGCAGTACTCCGAGAGCGATCGCAAGAATTATTCGCTTCGTTGTACTGGGCTTATGGGAACTACGCACGGCGAGCCCCTCGCGCTCCCAATATTACTTGTGGTCGCACTAACAAAATGATGATTAGCAAGACGAAAGCGGTCATGAAGGTATACGAACCACCCAGGTATCCAGTAACTACTGAGAGTCCGATGCCAAGCGCCAAACCACCTAGGACGCCACCGATCAAACTATCCAGACCACCGATTACTGCCGCCGTAAATCCAAAGACCAAAAGGAGATCGAAGGAGTTGGGCGCGATGAATGTCGTTGGTGCTACCAAGACTCCAGCTAAACCACCAGCACCGCCGGCGAAAGCCCAACCTAGGGTGCGAATTCGACTCACTCGGATTCCTGCGAGTCTGGTGACCTCAGGGGCAAATGCAGCTGCGCGCATCGAAAGCCCCAAGCTCGTTCGCTGAAAGATCACCGCCGCAAATGACATAGCGACGACCACCGTTAAGAGAACAAAGAGGTCAAAGCGTGAGAACGGAATCTGAATACCAGCGATGGATATACCCTCACGGGAGAAAGCGGTCGGATAAGGCTGATAATCGCCACCCCAAATCAACCCCATCAATCCTTGGAAAATTCCCAAGAGGCCGAGCATCGCAATGACTGGAGCGACAGTCGCAGTTGCCGCAGATGTCGCACGTTTGACGATGAATCGAACGATGACCACTTCGACAAAAGCACCTACGAGAACACCCGCGACAATCGCGGCAATGAGCGCCACCCAGTAATTTCCCACAGCTTTCTCGATACTGAGTCCAATGTAAGTAGAGAATGCAGCTTGCCCGGCTTGAGCGAAGTTAACAACTCGCGTACTTCGCCAGACAAGTATGAGCGCAAATGCAATTAAACTATAAATTGCGCCGATGCTTACTCCAGCGATGAGCGTATTAATCAGATTCATTAGCTCACCTAATATCCCAAGTACGCATGTCGCAGCGCCGTATCATTCATGATTGCACGTGCATCATCAGCAATCACTACTTGTCCCTGGTCGAGGACAATGCCTTGCGATGCAATCCGGAGCGCGCTCATCGCATTCTGCTCTACTAGCAAGATGGTCATTCCGGAGCTATTTTGCAGCTCAGCTAAAGTGTGGAAGATCTGCTCAACTACCAACGGAGCCAATCCAAGTGAAGGCTCATCAAGTAGTAGAAGTTGCGGGCGAGAAATCAAGCCTCGACCAATTGCCAACATCTGGCGTTCGCCTCCAGATAACGTGTCAGCGCGTTGTTTCTTCCGCTCGCCCAATCGTGGAAAGAGCTCATAGACCTCTGCAATCGCTGCCAAGACATCGCTCTTACTATTACGCGAACGCCAAACGCCACCTAATGCGAGGTTCTCGGCGACTGTTAATTCAGTAACCACGGAGCGACCTTCAGGGATATGCACGATTCCGGCGCGAACAATCTGTTCTGTTTGTAGGCGATGGACCTCAAGCTCGTCCCAAAGGATGTTCCCCGATGTAGCTCGCTTCAACCCAGAAATCGTACGTAGGAGAGTTGATTTGCCGGCACCATTGGCGCCAATGACCGCCGTAATCGAACCTTTTGGCACATTAAAGGTGGCGTTGGAAATCGCGCGAATCGCGCCATGGTCAATCGTCAATCCTCGTACTCGTAAGGTCATGATCCGCTCTCCGCTGTTCCCAGATATGCAGCGATTACTGCTGGATCTTGGCGAACCTTTTCCGCGCTACCACTGGCGATTACTTCACCGAAATCCAATACGTATAACCGCTCACACACTGCCATCACCACATCCATATGGTGTTCAACAAGGATCACCGAACAATCGCGACGGAGATTCTTAATTAATTGTCCAAGCCACTCGATATCTTCCTTACCTAAACCACCAGCAGGTTCATCGAGCAGAAGGATCTTCGGCTCGGCAATAAGTGCCCGAGCAATTGAAACACGCTTCGTTTCAGGGTAAGCCAAAGTATCTGCACGCCGATTAGCCAGACCTCCGGCATACACTCGTTCGAGAGCCAGCATCGCACGGTCTCGAAGCGCTGCTTCATCTCTTGCGGTTCTTCCAAGCAACGCGCGGCCCAATCCAGCAGTTGCAAACTTATGCGCCCCAATCATGACATTCTCAAGGACCGTGAGATCTGCGAATAGCCCAACCCCTTGCAGAGTTCTGCTAATTCCATGCCCAACTAGCTGATGCGGTTTAGGCCAATTCTCTTCCTTGCTATACAAAGTAAAGGAACCAGAATCTGGTTTAACCAAACCTGAGATTGCGTTGAGTAACGTCGTCTTCCCCGCGCCATTGGGGCCAATCAATCCCACAATCTCGTTTTCGTGGAGATCCAAATAGACATCTTTGAGAGCTCGTAATCCACCAAAAGTCACATTGACTTGAGCAACGCTCAATAAGGTGGACACTGCTCACCTTCTCCCATAGCCAGCTAGCACCAGAAATTTCCCGAAGATTAGTATGTATTGTTTTTTCGTGCGACCCTAGGTACCCGCGAGCCAATTCGCGACAAGATTTCATATGAAATCGTC
>CAZPIJ010000126.1:0-2497 GCA_964586805.1 uncultured Bifidobacterium sp.
AATCACTTTCCACCCTAATTCTTCGACATCAAGCCAAGGCTGGGTGGCAAGGAGCGAGACGGTGAGCACCCCTGGGGTGTTCTCAGCTTCCCGACACATATCAATTAATTCCTTAAATGGCCCCTTGGTGTTGTCGTGCCGCTCGGCAGAAGTGATCATCGGGATCTCTACCCGATATGTCTTGGGTCTACTTCTACTCTGGAGCGCGTCAACAAGAAGTTGCGCCGCCCGCGCGCCGGTCTCATATAGATCAATGTGTGGTGAGGTGCGATATGCGGTTGCGATGTCGGCGTGAGCGAGCATCTTCTTTGTGTAATAGGCATGGAGATCAAGACTGATGCTGATGAGTTTCTCTGGACCGATCTTCGCGCGCACTTTTTCTAACAAAGTGCCTTCGGGGTCTTCATCGCCCTCGCAGTAGGCAGCGCCGTGGAATGAGAGGTAGACGCCGTCGACATCGTCGGGAATCGCGCTCACGATGCCGCTGCTGATCACTTCGAATGCATGGTCAGTGACCGGAGGCCTGGGCGATGAGGTGGCAACAACGGTTGGCACGATGTCGACGCCAGATTGTGTGAGGACATCCCACGCGCCGGCTAGTTCGGTGGTTGCTCCGGCACAGTCACGGTTGATCTCCTTGCCGACGAAGTAGATCTGTTTCTTGAAATCATCGAGGGTGGTTTGGCCACGAGCGAAACTGTTGCCCTCGATGGAAAATGCACCGACTGCGATCTTCACGAAGTCAGCTTACTTCGCCGTGACTATCTCGATGAGCGCCTGGATGTATCCGATTGCATGTGCACGACCGCGGTGACCGTAGGCGCTGTCACCAGTGAGGCTTGGTGTGTGATCATCAAGAATCGAACCGGTGAACCCATGTTTGTGGAGGGCTTTAATGACTTCAAAAGGCGTGTAATTTCCCTCGCCAAGAAAGCACTCTTGGAATTTAGGGAAGGTTCCTTGCACATCACGGAGGTGGATGTAGGCGATCTTATTTCGCGGGGCGAAACGATTGACCGCATCCATTACTGAGTGGGCACCCTGCATCTCAGAGACGGTGCCTAGACAGAGTTCGAGTTTAAGGTTTGGACTATCGACGATGTTCATCGCGCGATCTAAGTTGTCGACGCTGGTGAGGATGCGTGCAATACCGTGGAGTTCTTGTGCAGGTGGATCGTCAGGGTGGAAGCAGATAACAACATTCGATTCTTCACATGTTTTGATGATGCCTTTGATGAACCATTCGAAGTTCGACCACATCTGCTCCTGCGAGAGAGTCTTGATGGGAAGTGGCACGAACGAACCGCGAGTGAAGGTGTCTTTGAGGTCGGGGTTCCGCTCGTCTCTTCGGGCTACCCAGATTTCACTATCGCGACTGCGATCCTCGACAATCGAGTGGTCATAGACCGAGACATACGAATCTCCACGACCGAAGTGGCCCATCTCGGTGCGCCAGACGATTTGTGGCATCCAGTGCATTCCAAGGATGGGGATTCCTGCCTCGCCCATCGAACGAATGGTGTGCTTCATATTCTCGAGTTGTTCTTCGCGACCTTCAACGCCCACCATGATTTTGTCGTAAAAATGGTTGGGGACATTTTCAAATGACTCGACATAAAGACCTAGGTCGCGCGCAGGTTGCACAAATGCATTGATGTCTGCTGTCTCCCATCTCTTGTCACCCTTTATGCGAGGGGTCTGAAACGAGACTCCGGGGCATCCGAGTTGTCTTGCGAAGTCAAGGTACTCGCGATCATTGTCGGGATGCTGCCCTGCTGCTACACGCATTTTTGTCGGTGCTGATGTCATTGCTCTCCCCTTTTAATTCTTTTTGAAGACTGCGAGATATGCCGGATGTAAAGGATAGATTTTCGTGGCCCACGCTGGATAGTGGGGAAGGTAACTATCTCTAAGAGTGGTGAATCCGTTGGCCTCGAAGATCTTTCGGACAGTCTTGCCGCTGGGGCGATATATATGAGTGGGGTCTGAGTCATACAACTTGGAGTACTCCCACTTGGTGAGGGCATTGGCAATAGTTGGCATGTGCACAAGAACTATTGAGCCGGCATGACATGCACCCGCTATCGAACGAACCCCTGCCTCAGGCTTCTCTAGGTGCTCAATGATGTTTATGGCGAGAACCAAATCGAAAGTCTCGTGAAATGGGATTGGTTGTTCTAGGTTACCTTGCTTGAAATGTCGGAGAGGTTTTCTTCGGGCAGCAACTTCAACGGCATGATGCGCAATATCGACGCCAGCTAATTTCTCTGCCCCTTCGAAGTAATCTAAAAGCCAACCGTAACCACAGCCCACATCCAATACTTTGGATTGGCTCAACGACATTTTTCCGTACTTCTTATATAGCTTGACCAGAAGACCATCGCGCAGCTTGTCTATCTTAGTTTGCTGGGGCTCACCAGATTCATCCTGAGAGCTGTACAACTTCGCAAAGTATTCGAGATCAGCATGAGCTTTCTCTTCATTGGAAGGTCGATGC
>CAZPIJ010000127.1:0-2450 GCA_964586805.1 uncultured Bifidobacterium sp.
TTGCAGCAATTCGTGGAGATTTCCCAATACTCAACCGGCTAGTGCGAAATGGGCGCAGTTTGGTCTAGCTCGATAACGGTGCGACATCACAAAAACCCCGAGTCGTGGTCGATGCGGAGCGAGAATTTTACTTCCATCACAATGCAGCAGTTCATCGTGGAGCACATTTGCTGGCCGAAGAAGCGACCGATGCATTCGAGGGAGCGCGCCAGAAAGTAGCTAAATTTCTCAACGCCCGAGCAGACGAAGTTGTCTTCACAAAAAGTGCGACTGAATCTTTGAACATGATTGCTTATGGATTCATGAATTCAAGTATCGGGAAAATCGACAGCAAGTCACCTTTCGCAATTGATGCTTCGAATAACATAGTGGTCTCGGAATTAGAACATCATGCAAATTTGCTTCCTTGGCAGCAACTAGCCGCTCGCACAGGTGCGAAACTTCGCTGGTTTCCAGTGACGCCAGAGGGAAGACTTGATCTGAGAGAGATCAAATCAATTATTGATGAAAAGAGTGCTGTTGTTGCGCTGACTCATCAATCAAATGTCACTGGCGCCATCACGGATCTCGAGCCTTTGGCAAATCGCGCGAGAGAGATGCGGGCGATCTTTGTCCTGGACGCCTGCCAGTCCGTGCCACATATGCCGGTAGATGTGAGTTCCCTCGGGGTGGATTTCCTCGCATTCTCAGGACATAAAGCGCTTGGGCCAACCGGAGTAGGCATTCTTTGGGGAAGAGGTGAGTTGCTCGAACAGATGCCACCGATGCTCACCGGTGGATCGATGATTGAAAGCGCCACTATTGACTCAGCAATCTTTGCGCCACCACCAAAAAGATTTGAAGCTGGTGTGCCCAACATGGCGCAAGCTGTTGGTTTGGGCGCTGCTATCGACTATCTCGAAAAAGTTGGCATGTCTACCATCGCCTCCCATGATGAGCGCCTCACCCATCGCGCAATCGAAGGCTTACGCCAAATTCAAGGAGTGCATATTGTTGGTCCTAAAGATATGAGGCTTAGGGGCGCAGTGCTCTCCTTCACTGTTGATGGAATCCATCCCCATGATTTAGGTCAGGTTCTTGATGACGATGGCATAGCAGTGCGCACTGGACATCACTGCGCTTGGCCGCTGATGCAGGCCCTCAAAGTGCAGGCAACCACTCGCGCCAGTTTCTATCTCTACAACACCGAGGAAGAAGTCGACCTGCTTGTAGAAGGAGTCATCAATGCAAAGAGATTCTTCAAGGTGTGATGGTGTGTAGGAAACCATCATGAGCCTTGAATCTCTCTATCAAGAAATCATTCTTGATCACTACAAGAATCCGCATCATAAGCAACTGCACTCTCCCTACGATGTCGAAGTCCATCACAACAATCCCAGTTGTGGCGACGAGGTGACCCTTCGCCTGGATGTGAATGGCGGCGTGATCACTGATATTTCTTGGAGCGGAGTGGGCTGTTCCATCTCACAGGCGAGCACTTCGATTATGTGCGATCTCGTAACCGGCAAACCCTTGGCGACCGCGCTCGAGTTGGAGCGAACCTTTCTTGAGCTCATGCAGAGTAAGGGGAATTTTCTCGGGGATACCGAGGTTCTAGAGGATGCGGTGGCTTTCTCAGGGGTGGCAAAGTACCCAGCTCGGGTAAAGTGTGCGCTCTTGGGCTGGATGGCATTTCGTGATGCTGCCCTCCGCAAGGATTCCTAGAAAGTAATCGACTGCAAAGTCGCTTGAGCACCGTTCTACGAAAGGTAGTGGCAAATGAGCGCATCGATCGAAGATCTCACTGAAGCGATGAAAGATGTCGTTGACCCCGAACTTGGCATCAATGTTGTGGACCTTGGCTTGGTTTACGGGATCACTCTGGATCCTTCAAATATTGCAGTTCTTGATATGACACTGACCTCTGCAGCATGCCCGCTCACCGATGTGATCGAAGATCAAACAAAGCGCGCGCTAGATGGGCTAGCCGACGATGTTCGAATCAATTGGGTATGGATGCCGCCATGGGGTCCAGACAAGATCACCGAATCTGGGCGCGAACAATTGCGTGCACTCGGGTTTACCGTCTAGCTGTCGCCAGCACTTAGCACGCTAGAGGCAGGAACCTAATATGACGATGCAAGCGCCATGGATGATGTATCGCTCCATGACACAAGATCAATCCGTCAAAAATATCAAGTTAAAACCGGGAACGCTCGCACGAATTGTTTCTTTTGCTAGACCGTATAAACGAGCCGTCGTTCTCTTTCTATCTACGGTAATCCTTGATGCAGTGCTTGTCATCACCACTCCGCTGCTACTTTCTCGACTGATTGATGATGGCGTGATTCCCAAGAATGGTTCCGTTGTCACGATAATTGCCTTCACAATTGCAGCACTCGCCATTCTCGATGCTGTAATGAATATAGTCGGGCGATGGTTCAGTTCGCAGATAGGCGAAGGGCTCATCT
>CAZPIJ010000128.1:0-2422 GCA_964586805.1 uncultured Bifidobacterium sp.
ATGCGAACTTCGACATTTCTGATGAGGTGATGGCTACTCTGTAGCAATGAAGGTTCTAGGGATAGACCCGGGCTTGACGCGATGTGGCGTCGGCGTGCTTGAAGGTCTGCCCGGCAAGAAGCTCACCCTAATCGCCGTAGGGGTAATTCAAACTCCGGCCACCATGCCCTTGGCTGAACGCCTTCATGAGATTCAACGTGGAATCTCTGAATGGATTGACAATCATCGGCCCGATGAAATCTCGGTAGAACGGGTATTTGCCCAAGCGAATCGGCGCTCTGCAATGGAGACCGCACAAGCAGCGGGGTTGGCACTTACCCTTGCTGCCGAGCGGAAGATCCCGGTTGCACTACATACTCCCAGTGAAGTGAAAGCTGCAGTAACTGGTTCAGGGCGAGCTGATAAAGCGCAGGTAGGAGAGATGGTGCGACGACTTCTGGGCTTAAAAGATGCGCCGGAACCAGCAGATGCTGCGGATGCGCTCGCGCTTGCCATCTGTCATATTTATCAAAGTCCGATTACCGGGAAGATGAAAGAACGCGCAGAACAAGCGAGTAAAAAATGATTTCAACTCTTCGTGGCAAAGTCCTCAGTAATACTGAGAGTGCGCTAATCGTCGAAGTTGGCGGTGTCGGGTATTCCGTAACCACCGTGCCCAACGTTCGATTAGGCGAGCAGAATGGTCGAGAGATTTTCCTCCACACGGCAATGGTCGTTCGAGAGGATTCTTGGACGCTTTTTGGATACCAAAGCGTAAGCGAGCGTGACCTTTTTCAACTTCTGCAAACGGTTTCGGGAATCGGACCAAAAGTTTCCCATGCAATTTTAAGCGCACTCTCAGTTCCGCAGATAGTTGGAGCAATCACTTTGGGTGACAGTAAGACCCTTGAGCAAGTATCTGGATTAGGCAAGAAAGGTGCCCAACGAATTATTCTTGAATTGAAAGATCGTGTGGGAATTTTCGCCACCGAAGTAGCACAGGGTGGTGTCCCTGCCGATGAGTACTCGCTCTCACTCGCGCAGGCTTTGGCGGGACTTGGTTTTAGCGCTAAAGAGATCGAGCATGCCTTAGATATCGTTAAAGGTTCCTCCGCGAAGAGTCTTGAGGAGAATCTCAAGGTAGCTCTAGCAGCGTTGCAGAGCGGTGGTGCACGTGGCTGAAGAAAATATAGAAAAAATACTGTCGCCACATTCTGAGGGTGAAGAAGTCGCACTGGAGGGCGCGTTACGGCCCCAAACTCTTCAGGATTTCATCGGCCAACAGCGAATCAAAGATCAACTCGGACTCGTGGTATCGGCCTCCAAGAAGCGCGGACACGTGACAGACCACATTCTGCTTGCCGGTCCACCAGGACTTGGGAAAACGACTCTGGCTCACATCGTCGCCCAAGAGATCGGTGCCGGAATCCGATTAACCAGCGGTCCCACTTTGCAACGCGCGGGAGATGTGGCTGCCATACTCTCATCGATCACCGAGGGCGAAATTCTTTTCATTGATGAAATTCATCGAATGTCTCGCCCTGCTGAAGAGATGCTCTACCTTGCGATGGAAGATTTCCGAGTGGACATCATTGTTGGCAAAGGGCCGGGTGCCACTGCTATCCCATTGGATCTCCCTCGCTTCACCCTTGTTGGCGCAACGACTCGAGCAGGTTTACTTCCTAGCCCATTGCGTGATCGATTTGGATTTACCGCCCAATTGGATTTTTATGAACCCGAGGAGTTAACACTGGTCGCGGCTCGAAGCGCGGAATTGTTGAAGATTGCAATTGCCAAAGATGCTTTGGTTGAGATTGCATCTCGTTCGCGAGGGACACCGCGAATTTCGAATCGATTGCTCCGTCGAGTTCGCGATTATGGTGATGTTCATGGCGCAAATAAAACTCTGAGTAAAGCTGACGTGGCTGCGGCGCTTGACCTTTATGAAATCGATGAACGAGGCCTTGATCGACTTGATCGCGCCTTACTCAGAGCGATTATTGAACGATTCAGTGGCGGTCCAGTTGGCTTAGCTACGATGGCAATGTCGGTAGGCGAAGAGACAGAGACAATCGAAAGCGTCTGTGAACCTTTTCTCCTCCGCTCTGGGCTTTTGGCGCGGACGCCGAGAGGGCGAATGGCAACCCCAATGGCGTGGAGCCACTTGGGATTGACCCCACCCCCAACCGCCAATATTCCGCTCAATTTTGGCGAAGAGAGCTGATTAGACCAGGGTAGGAAAGGCCTCTAGACTTTCTCCTTGTGTCTACCTCCACTTCAAGGCCAGGTCGCGCATTTGTTGCCCTCCTCGTCATCTTGATCGCAGGTGCTTCCGTCATCTTTCTCCAAGGAACCACGAAAATTCGGTTTGGCTTGGATCTTCAAGGTGGAACGAGCGTTGTCCTTCAACCCCGAGTCGATGGCACTAACGGTGCCGTGACGG
>CAZPIJ010000129.1:0-2152 GCA_964586805.1 uncultured Bifidobacterium sp.
AGCTCTGCAATGACTGCCGACTTATCGGTCTTTGCCATGTTTCTCCTCTCGTTTTCCATTCTCAAGACAGTTTGCTTGGTCTCGAGGCCGAGAGAACACAGAGATCACAGTAGGCACTGGTAAAAAGAAAAAACCTCGAGCGCGAAAGCGCTACGAGGAAAAGTCCCGTAATGCTCCTGCGCTGGTGAGTCTTGACTCTTTAACTCTGTTGACTGGCAACTTTCTTTTGCTGCTAATCAACAGAAGACCTGCGGTCTTCGGATAAGGCAAAGGGTAGGCGCTCACACGCCTACCCGTCAAAATGAGTACTTGCCTTCGTGAAAAAGCCTTAGTTAGCGCCCTCGCGGAGCAAGTTCGGATCTACCTGAACACCTGGCCCCATAGTGGTCGAGACGGTTGCCTTCTTGATGTACCGACCCTTGGATGATGATGGCTTAGCCCGCAAGACTTCTTCCATTGCTGCTACATAATTATCAAGGAGAGCATCGGCACTGAATGAAGCCTTGCCGATAATGAAATGTAGGTTGGAATTCTTGTCGACACGGAATTCAATCTTTCCACCCTTGATGTCGTTCACTGCTTTCGTGACATCGTTGGTGACCGTTCCGGTCTTGGGATTTGGCATCAAACCACGAGGGCCGAGAACCTTTCCGAGTCGGCCGACCTTACCCATGAGATCTGGAGTCGAGACAACTGCGTCGTAATCCAGACGACCTTTTGCAACCTCTTCAATTAATTCGTCGGCGCCCACAATGTCCGCACCTGCGGCACGGGCTTCTTCAGCACGCTCGCCACCTGCGAATACCAGCACGCGTGCAGTCTTGCCAGTTCCATGAGGGAGGTTGACAGTGCCACGAATAGCTTGATCGGCTTTACGAGGATCGACACCAAGTGCCAGTGAGACTTCGACGGTCGAATCGTATTTTGTGACCGAAGTTTCGCGAACGATTTTCATCGCTTCGACAGGAGCATAGATGTTGGTGACATCATATTTTTCAGTTGCTGCACGATATTTCTTGCTGCGCTTCATTTCATCCATCTTTCTTTTGGCTGACTCAGTTGAGTCAGGTAGTTGGTTGTGGTCAACGAGTCAGCGCGACTCTCCCACTCTTGCTATTCAGTTATCTAGTTATCAGCCGTTGACGGTGATGCCCATTGAGCGAGCAGTGCCGGCAATGATCAAACTTGCTGCATCGAGATCGTTTGCGTTGAGATCGGCCATTTTGACGGTGGCGATTTCACGACACTGTGCCATCGTGATGTTCCCGACTTTATTCTTATGAGGAATCGCAGAACCCTTCTCAAGTTTCGCTGCTTTGAGAATCAAGCGCGATGCTGGCGGAGTCTTTGTTACGAATGTGAATGAACGATCCTCGTAAACAGTGATCTCTACTGGAATGATCTGACCCTTTTGAGTCTCTGTTGCCGCGTTGTATGCCTTGACGAAATCCATGATGTTGACACCATGTTGACCAAGCGCAGGACCCACTGGTGGAGCTGGAGTTGCAGCGCCAGCCTGGATCTGCAGTTTGATAAGCGCCTGTATCTTCTTCTTTGGTGCCATGTTCTCTCCTTACCTTATCTGCCTTATGTGCTTCTCTGGCTAAATCTTCTGTACTTGAGCGAAGGACAGTTCGACCGGAGTCTCACGACCGAAGATCGAAACCAAAACTTTTAACTTGCCCTGTTCAGGCATGATCTCGCTAATAGATGCGGGCAATGTTGCGAATGGACCGTCCATGACGGTGACCGACTCGCCAACTTCGAAATCGACCATCTTGATCTCTGGCTTTTCGCCCTTCTTTGAGGGGCGCGGCGCCAAGATACCCTCGACCTCATCGAGTGAGAGTGGACTTGGGTTGTGGCCATGACCTACGAAGCCAGTGACACCAGGTGTGTTACGAACAACCGACCAAGACTCGTCAGTGAGATCCATGCGAACGAGCACATAACCGGGAAAGACATTTCGCTTGACCTGTTTTCTTTGGCCGTTCTTGATTTCAGTGATCTCTTCTTGAGGAACTTCGATCTGGTAGCTGTAATCTTCCATATTCAAGGTGTGAATACGGTTTTCGAGATTGCCTTTGACGCGGTTCTCGTACCCCGCATAAGAATGAATGACATACCAATCGCCGGGAGCTGACCGAAGTGC
>CAZPIJ010000130.1:0-1996 GCA_964586805.1 uncultured Bifidobacterium sp.
CTTGTCATCGTCGAGATTGAAACGGACACCGGCATTATCGGGGTAGGTTCCTGTGGAACGGCCAATGCTGGTATCAAGGCAGTGATCGACCAGCACTTTGCTCCTTTGGTTATGGGAGAGGATCCCTTTAAGGTCGAACTGCTCTGGTCGAAGATGTATCGCTCCAGCGCCCGCTTTGGTCGCCGCGGAGTGGCAATCTCGGCCATCAGCGGTATCGACATCGCTCTCTGGGACATCATGGGTAAAGCCCTGGGAGTTCCGGTCTATGACCTACTCGGTGGTCGCTCCAAGGAGCAGGTCCAGGTCTACGCCTCGCGCCTCTATGCGCTCAAAGACCTCGACCAACTTGCCGATGAAGCGCGCGGCTATGTCAAAGAGGGCTTTACGATGCTTAAGCAACGCTTTGGCTTTGGACCTGCCGATGGCGTCAAGGGAATGAAAGGCAACATCGCCTTGATCAAGGCGGTGCGCGAGGCAGTCGGCGATGAGATCGAGGTCGCAGCCGATGCCTATATGGGATGGGATCTGGAGTATGCGATCAAGATGGAGCGCGAACTACGCCCCTATGGCTTGAAGTGGATCGAAGAGGCGCTGATGCCCCACGATGTCGATGGCTATGCGCGGCTCTGCGCTACCTCGCAGACACAGATCTCCCATGGTGAGCACTCCTATACCCGTTGGGACTTCCAAGAGATCATCGATAAGAAGGCTGCCCACATCCTGCAACCGGATGTCAATCGCGTCGGTGGCATCACCGAAGCGCGCAAGATCTGGGCGATGGCTGCTGCTAAGGACCTTCCTGTGGTTCCCCATGGCAATGACCTGCATAACCTGCACCTGGTCTTCTCGCAGATCAACACCCCCTTCACTGAGTACTTCCCCAAGAGCGATGAGGGTGGGTACTCACACTTCTGGGTGCTATTCGAGGGCAACCCAGTGGCGAAGAACGGGCAGCTCTCGCTCTCTGACGCGCCAGGCTTGGGATACACGCTCAAGCAGGACATGCTGAAGCGGCTAGCTCTGTAACGAACTGTTATCGACAGGAGCCTTGCTTACATTTTCAATAACTGGAAGATTTGAGTACTGAGATTTTGGGAGGGTGGAACCGTGAGCGAGTTGAAGTCTGCAAAGAGGACGATGCAGATCCTTTCGTTGTTGAGTACCAACCACGATGGTCTAACTCTCTCTGAAATCAGCGACATTCTGGAGATTCCCAAGAGCAGCACCCACCAACTACTCCACGAGATGGCCGACAAGAAGTTCCTCTGCGTGACCGATAAACGGTATCGAATCGGGCGGAAGATTTTCGAGATTGGCATCTCTGCCTCTCGCAACTACGCGATGCTGGACAAGGTGAGAGCGATCATCAAAGAGTCCTCCGATTCACTTGGCAAAGTCATTCAATTTGCCGTGCTCGATGAATCTGAAGTTGTCTACCTCTGCAAGGCTAAACCTCAAGGGGGAGTGCCGCTTGCATCGCGGACAGGGGTTCGGTTGCCTGCACATGCAACGGCAATTGGTAAGGCGATGTTGGCCAACCTCACCCCTGAAGAGCTGGAGCGCACATACGCGGAACAGAATTTTGTGAAATATACCGAGAACACGATCACTGACTATGACAAGTTGATGAACACATTGAATTCAATCTCTACCACCGGGTATGCGCAAGATGCAGGGGAGTTCACCGAGGGCGTCTTCTGTCTGGGGATGTCTATTGGTGTTATTCCATCCGGCGAGCTCGGAGCAATCAGCGTTTCGATGTCTGCTCAAGAGGCCGAGAAGTTAGATTACGAAGCCACACTGAAGTCGCTCTCTGATATCCGAAATAAGTTGTCGCACACCTATCGGCTCAAATACAACGAGCCATCGAAGGAATTCCTCCGCGCTTCGCGGTTGGTAAATTCCTAAATCTTCAACTTTTCACATGAATCTCATCAAATGGTTGTTTGAGACCAATTTACAATTCGGAAGTAAATCTATTCCACTTCGTGAAGTC
>CAZPIJ010000131.1:0-1960 GCA_964586805.1 uncultured Bifidobacterium sp.
GCGATTATTGCCAGTGGCTTTCCAGATTGCATAACTTTCTCAAGAATCGGTAATAGATCCTTGATATTTGCAATCTTTGAGTTAGCAATCAAGATGTAAGGATCTTCGAGTACCGCCTCCATACGATCGGTATCCGTGACCATATAAGGGGAGATATATCCCTTATCGAAACGCATACCTTCGGTGAGCTCGAGCTCTAATCCGAAAGTGTTGCTCTCCTCGACGGTGATGACACCTTCTTTTCCGACTTTATCCATAGCTTCTGCGATTTTCTCGCCAATAGTTGAATCGGCGGCAGAGATGGATGCGGTTGCTGCAATTTGCTCTTTGGTTTCGACATCCTTTGCCATCTTGCCAAGTTCCTCGGCTACGGCTGCGACAGCTTTCTCGATTCCGCGTTTGAGCGCCATGGGATTTGAGCCAGCAGCAACATTTCGTAATCCTTCGCGAACGAGCGCTTGGGCAAGAACTGTTGCAGTGGTGGTGCCATCTCCTGCGACATCATCGGTCTTCTTTGCGACTTCTTTGACGAGTTCGGCACCGATCTTCTCGTACGGATCATCGAGTTCGATCTCCTTTGCGATGGAGACGCCATCGTTAGTGATCGTGGGAGCGCCCCACTTCTTCTCGAGAACGACATTTCGGCCGCGAGGTCCAAGGGTCACTTTGACTGCATCGGCGAGCGCATTCATGCCACGCTCGAGTCCTCGTCGTGCCTCTTCGTTGAAAGCAATCATCTTTGCCACGGTAAATCTCCTTCTAGATAGTTACCTGGGTGCTGACACTCAATCGTCAGCTGCGGTTATCGCTGGTTTATCACTCTCACCCCGAGAGTGCTAACGCATAATCTACGGCAGGAGGTGGTGGGGTATCAAACGGAAGTTGAGGGCCCAACAGGAAACCGGGCGCTGAATGGGCGCTGAAAAGGTGCTGAATGGGTGCTGATTTAGCCAGTGGTGCGGACATCGCGCAGGCGCCGGAGCCGACGAACAAGTGCGGGATAGGCAACCTCGGCCTCGGGACGATCGAGCAAGGCATTGAGTAACTGGTAGTAGCGGGGGGAGGTGAGCGAAAAGAGCTCTCGGATAGCCCCCTCTTTCGAGCCGGGGTGGCGCCACCACTGCCGCTCAAATTCGAGGATGGCCAACTCTTGCTCGCTCAAGGCGTTCAATCCGCCAGCAGCGCTGGCAGCAATTATCGGCTCTCCCATGCTAGTTATCTTAGGGGGAAATTACACTGCTGTCATTTAGCCTCACCCCTGCTGAGGTGAGCCGAAATAATCCTTTCGCTTTGCGCTCCTGACAATATTGCGCAACATCGTAGGAAAGACGAATGCGTGTAGCGGTTTGATGATGAACCAGTACAGGGTGCCGCCTAATCCTCGAGGTAAAAAGATCGCTTCTTGAGTAATCTCGATTTCATCACTATTTGGTACTGGCTTCAATCGAAACTCTAGCCATGCTTTGCCAGGAAGAATCATCTCGGCATATAGACGAAGATGGTCCTCACGCTCTAGCGATTCCACTCTCCAGAAATCCAAACTGTCACCGACACGAAGATGCTTGGGATCCCGTCGTCCACGACGCAATCCCACGCCACCAATGATTCGATCGAGTAGACCGCGCAAGAACCAGAGGAAATCCGAGCCATACCAGCCCGTGTCACCGCCAATCTCCTCGATCGTCTCCCACGCGCTGGTTAACGATGCATCTGTGCGAGCAGAGCGAGCATCTTTATAAGTGGTCTCACCAGCCCACGAGGGATCCGACTGAGCTTTCTGCCATGGGTGTGCGGGCAATGTCGCATCCGACCAACGAGTCTTCACTTTATTTTCGTTTACTCGGGCAAGTGCCAATTCCATCGCCTGTTCGACACCCATTAGGCCTGGGGGTGGTCGCGGAATGATTGCATCAATACGTTTACTGGGATCTGCTACTACCGCACTAATAAGTGAGTGCAC
>CAZPIJ010000132.1:0-1959 GCA_964586805.1 uncultured Bifidobacterium sp.
CAAGTCACAATAAAGTTTTTCTCAGGAACTTTTCAGCCCGCGAGGAGATACTTCAACCATGGCTCTTGGTGCGCGTTTGATCGTCCGAAATCAAAAGGTAATCGTTGCCTTTGTTGCTGGCGTTGCTGTGGCCGGAGGCGGTGCCTACGCCGTCACCTCAACTGCTCCAAAAATCTCGGCTTGCGTTGATAATCGCACTAAAGCGATGTACCTAACTGATAAGACGAAGTGCCCAGTTGGCCGAACCTTAGTCTCATGGAACGTCGCCGGCCCGCAGGGTCCGGCAGGTGAAGATGGAATCACCAAAGATAACTCGGGAAATCTCTCCATTAAAGATATTGCGAAAAAAGTATTACCAACTGTGGTCTCGATCTCGGTGAATTCAACAAGTGGTAGCGGAACGGGATCTGGCTCGATTGTCCAAAGCGATGCCACTAAAAGCTACATAGTTACCAATAATCATGTTATCGATGACGCAGTCTCTGGCGGCAAAGTCACTGTCGAATTTCAGGATGGCACTGAACTCACCGCCACCATTAAAGGGCGAGATATCGCCTACGATCTTGCCGTTCTAGAAATTTCAAAGGGAAATCTGCCGACGATAAGTACTGGCGACTCTTCGAAGGTGCTCATCGGAGATCTCTCGGTAGCGATAGGTTCGCCACTGGGGCTCTCTGGAACGGTGACTAGTGGCATCATCTCGGCTCTCAACCGCCCTGTGCTAGCTGGTTCCACCAATCAGGCGTCCTACATCGATGCGTTACAAACCGATGCCGCAGTCAATCCAGGAAACTCTGGTGGTCCACTCGTAAATGGTCAAGGCGAGATGATCGGCGTTAACTCGGCGATTGCTTCCTTGGGAGCATCAAGCGCAGTGACGACGGGAAATATTGGTCTTGGCTTTGCGATACCAATTAACCAAGCGATGCGTGTTGTCAATGAGATCATCAAGACTGGAAAATCCACTCGACCACTCCTCGGAGTTGAATTCGATCGTCAATACAACGGAAATGGAAAGATCCTCGGCTTGGTCAAGGATGGCGCAGCGGAGAAGGCTGGAATTCCAGTCAACAGCATCATCAAGTCCATCGATGGATTTGTAATCAAGAGCGATATCGACGCGGTGGTTCGAATCCGCTCCTATGCGCCCAATAGCACCGTGTCAATCACGGTCGAGCTCCCAAGTGGCGAGCTCAAAACGTTTTCAGTCACCCTCGGCTCTGCGCCAGCTAATCAGTAACGCCGCGGAGCGAGCAGAGCGAGTAGGGTGAGGTTATGGCTGAATTCCATCTAAAAATCTCGCTTCCAGATCGCCCTGGTTCGCTTGGTTCAGTCGCTTCGGCGATCGGCTTTGCCGGCGGGGATATTCGGAAGTTTACGGTTGTAAGTAACGAGGGTGGCCGCGGTATCGACGATGTTGTCGTTGCCATCCCGGGGAGCGATCCCACAGATTTACTTAATGTGCTTGGTCAAATCGGCGGGGTAGAGGTAATTTCCGTCGAAATTGTTAAATAAACTTCTCTAGCGCGCTAGCACCATTAAATGGTGCAGCGTTGTCATAGGTGAGCTCAAGTAATCGATTCCATTTAGCAGTACGTTCGGAGCGATGGGTCGAGCCAACTTTGATTTGACCTGCGTTAGCGCCAGTAGCAAGGTCGGCAAGCCAACTCTCTTCGGTATCTCCCGAGCGAGCTGAAACGACGGTATTCCAACCATGTCTCTGAGCCGTTTGGAGCGTGGTGAGCGCAGCAAAGAGCGAGCCCGCTTGATTTGGTTTGATCAAGATTGCATTCGCCTCTTCTTCCGCAAGGCCACGATTGAGTCGAGTCAGCTGCGTTGCGTAGCGATCGTCGCCAAGGATTTGGATTCGCTTGGTGAGAGCACGTTGGGCGCGCCAACCGGTTTCATCATCTTCGGCCGCACCATCTTCTACGGAGATGATGGGGTAGCGATCTAGCC
>CAZPIJ010000133.1:0-1928 GCA_964586805.1 uncultured Bifidobacterium sp.
TAAAGATTTCGAGCTCTGGGTCAGCTGCTGCTGGAGCTGCTGACTCTTCTGTTGCTGCGGTCTCTTCGGAGGCCTTGTCGCTCGATGATGAGCAACCGGCTGCCAAAAGTGCAATTGCGAAGAGGCCTGCAACGAATTTATATGTGCTTTTACGCATCCATATTCCATTCTCTGCGAGGGTTTGGTGTAGCAGAACTACAGGGCAAAGGCTGGTTTAATTCGGGCAACTTGTCAATTTTTATGACCAAAGACACAGCCCTTTTTCCTATATCTTCGCAGCCACCCTCAACCTCACCTTTACACTCCCGCTCCACCCAGGAAGCGCAGCTCGCTCAATCTCCTGCTCGCGCCTTACGCTTGGGCCATGACATCCAACGGCAAAACCTTGCTCCGGCCAGAACTTGAGCCACTCCGGCCAATCTTCAATGCCGCCCTTACCTCTGATTGCCTCGATCACCTCGGATTTCGAAACCAAGTACTCGGCTCGGACATTGCCATGATTTCAGGTGAGGGAGTAATGCTCGGGTATGCCTTTCCGGTCAAACTTGAACCAGTTGAACGCGCACCTGAGGTTCCCTACATCGGATTACTAAAAGCCCTTGACGCTGTCGCCAAAGATGATGTCTTTATCAAACCCTCCGGCCGACTTCACAAATCGGCGCTTTGGGGGGAATTGCTCTCCAACGCCTGCAAATTCAAAGGTGTTGCTGGTGCGCTCACCGATGCACCTGTTCGAGATGTCGCGCGCACCAGAGCGCTGGGTTTCAAAGTTTTTGGTACCGGCACTTGGCCACTGGATATCAATAGTCGATATGAAGTGGTGGCCCACAATGTGCCAGGAGAGATTGATGGCGTGGAAATTAACCCAGGTGATCTCATTGTTGGTGATGTTGACGGCGTAGTAGTCGTTCCTAACCAACTAATTCCCCAAGTGATCGCATTCGTCGAAGAGAAGAATTCTGGCGAGAACCTCTTTCGAAAGGCTGTCAAAGAAGGTATGCCACCGAGCGAAGCTTTTGCGAAATTCGGAGTCTTGTAGTTTTTCCTATGTCTGAAATTTCGCGAATCGATCTCTGGCAAGCTCTAGATTCACGCGGCGTACCAACAGTCGCAGCTCGAGTTCGCATCGGAACACATGATGCAGTTGCGATTGCGCCGTCAGGGGCAAGTACCGGAAGTCATGAAGCGCTCTTTCTTCGTGATGGCGATGGTGCCTTCAATGGGCTCAGTGTTGAGAGAGCCGTCTCAAATTTCGCCAAGGAAGTACTCCCCTCATTGATTGGCATCCAAGGAAATGACTTCTCCGAATTAGATCGAGTCTTACGAACATTCGACCCTTCACCCACCCAATCGCGCTTTGGCGGTCATATACCCGTTGCCATCACGCTCGCCACATGGCTTGCCTATTCCAAATCTGCTGACAAGGAACCGTTCGAGGTTATTGCGCAACATGTTAGATCTGCACCTTCGCTCCCGATGCCCATGGTCAATATCTTCTCTGGTGGAGCACATGCTGGTCGGGCGATTGATCTCCAGGATATTTTGGCGATTCCTACTCGTGCCAGCTCTTTTACTGAAGGCTTGGAGTGGATCTGGCAAATTCGCGAACAATGCAAAAAGTTGCTGAGCGGACGCGGATTCGATACGGCACTAGTTGCCGACGAAGGGGGCCTCACCGCAAAGCTTTCTGGCGATGAGGAGGCAATTGCCCTTGTCTCTGAGGCAATCGAACTCTGCAACCTGTCAGGTCGTGCGCATATCGCTCTTGATATCGCTGCCAGCCAACTTTTTCATGGCGGAAAGTATCTAGTGCACGAGAGCGGAGCTGAAGTCGCGCTCAATTCTGAGGAATTCGTATCACGGTGGAGCGCCTGGCTAGATCGCTACCCCATCATCTCCGTAGAAGATGGTGCGGCCGAAGATGATGA
>CAZPIJ010000134.1:0-1914 GCA_964586805.1 uncultured Bifidobacterium sp.
TTACCTTGCTTGCATCGCTCCCAAAAAGAGGGATCTGAATTAATTCCAGCTTTCCGAGCTAACATCATTGCTAAGACCATCGAAGCATGTAAAGAAGCGGCATCCAAGATCGAAGATGTTGACGTGACGTGGGGATACGGCCACTGCGATCTTGCTGTCAATCGCGACCTTCCCTGTGGTTCGCAAGAGGTGGTTGCGTTCAATCCAGAGATAGTCGCTGACGACACTTTGGTAGTTGGACGGATTTCCAATCGCGCCGGAAAAGTTATTGGCACCATCGCGAATTACGCGTGCCATCCCACAACGCTCGCCTGGGACAACATGGCGGTTTCGCCAGATTACATCGGGATGGCTCGAATCTTGGTAGAGAAAGTGACAGGCGCACCCATGATGTTCCTTCAAGGAGCTTCTGGCGAACTTTCACCGCGTAACCAATACAGCGGTGATACCTCCCTTGCCGATAAGAATGGCACGATGTTGGGGCACGCAATCCTCTCTACGTTGGCATCAATGCAATCACCAGGCCACGGCCTTCGTTGGAATGGAATAGTTGAATCTGGCGCCTTGCTTGGCGAATGGCACGAGATGCCGGTGCGAGGTTCCGATTTCTGCCATGAAGAGCGAATAAATGCGACTGTGCGCGTTAAAGAGTTGAAATCAATCGCTCAACTTCGCGAAGAGTGGTCAGGAATCGATCCAGGAGCGCTCGAGGAGCGGATCATGCGCGCCGAGCGATTGCGGATCGGATATGAATCGAACGCCGAGGTAGATCATCCAGTATGGGTGTGGCAATGGGGTGAGGCGATATTCGTAGCGCAACCCGGTGAGGCCTATTCCTTCATTCAAACCGAACTTCGACGAAGGAATCCCGGGAAGATCATCTTCGTAATGAACCTCACCAATGCGCCAGGACTTTTCTATCTGCCAATCAAGAGCGCCTACAACGCACCTGCTTATCAGGCATGGCAAACGTTGCTTGCGGCCGGCTCACTTGATGCTGTCATCGATTCAGCCGATGCAGTAATCAAGAGATTATTAGGAGGCAAATAATGGCTAGACCTGATCTTCAGCCTCCAAAAGCAAAGTCTGTCCATTTGCCATTTGCCGCATCGCTTATGGCAGGTATGGCACAGCGAATCATTAATCCACCTATCGGTATTCGTGCAGCCAGTTGGGGCGCGGCAAAGATCCACGTGGCAACTGGAATTCACAACAACATCACGACTACTGCGATGGCTGTAGAGAACAGCGACGGTAAGTTCCAATATCTGGTCACGGTCGATTGGGGTTGGTGGCAGGGTAAAGCCGATGATTTGGCGGTACGAGGCGTAGTGCTCAAAGAACTTGGTATCGAGGAAAATCAATTACAACTTCATCTCACGCATACCCATGCCGGCCCTTCGACGGCTTCCGATGTTGCTCATTTAGAGGGTGGCGAATTCGTTGCGGAATATCACAAATTCGCAACGGCTGAGATCATCGCGGCTTGCAAAGAAGCTACCTCCAAGGCTGTCGCAGCGACGATTACTTGGTCTTATGGCAAGTGCGATCTAGCAATTAATCGCGAACTTCCTTGTGGTGACATTGATATCGTCGGTTTTAACCCGGGAGAGCCTGCAGATGACACGCTTACTGTTGGGCGACTCTGTGATGCCAACGGCACAATCATCGGGACGATTGTTAATTATGCTTGCCACCCAACCACTTTGGCGTGGAAGAACAGCAAAGTATCGCCCGATTTCGTTGGGGAAGCCCGAGAACTCGTCCAAGGCAAAACTGGAGCACCCATGCTCTTCCTGCAAGGGGCCTCGGGAGATCTCGCACCACGAGATGGAAATTCAGGGGATACCGAAGTAGCCGACAAAAATGGTCGAATTTTGGGTTATGCCGCGCTTGCCACGTTAGAGAAAATGA
>CAZPIJ010000135.1:0-1911 GCA_964586805.1 uncultured Bifidobacterium sp.
ATAACTTGGTGGCATATTGATGAGATTGCGGACGAATGAAACAGATTTGATGATTGTTTCCACTCGCTTGAGCGCTGCCGCTGCATTTCGAATTACCCTACCCGGAGCGATGGTGATTTTCTCCATACCTTGGGGTACTGCGGAGTCGCCTTTGAAGTCATGGAATTGATACGAGCCAAGCAGTGCGCCTTCAGCGAGCGCAGTGAGTTCATTGATGTCTGCGCAGGCGATGGCAAAAGTGATCTTGCTATGGCCGATGAGTGCGCGAGCTGCTGCCCCAGCTGATCTCCGCAGAGGCTCGAGATGATTGGTTTTTGCTAGAGCTACTGCCACGATTAAACGCCCAGTGCTATCAGTCAAAAGATGAACCTCGTCAGCTTTCGCTGTTGCTTTCATATTGAGTAGCGACTGCTTGAGCCATTGCGCCTGTTCTTTGGTGAGTGCGCCAGGTGCGAGAACCAGGCTCAGAGCGCCATCTGAGGTGCCAGCCAATCGGTAGCCGACCACCAAAGGTTCGTTTCTGCCGGGCTCTCCGAGGACGAGTGTCATAGCTAGAGCCTAACTAACGAGTAGGGGTAAGTTGCGGATGTGGAATCACCTTTACTTCCAATTCACACCACCCTTGGCGCGAAGATGGGGGACTTCGCTGGGTGGCTGATGCCGCTCGAGTATCCAGCCCCAGTCGGTGGCGGAACGCTCACCGAACATCAAGCCGTACGTTCGGCAGTAGGGCTTTTTGATGTCTCACACCTTGGCAAGATTTCCATCGTCGGACCTGGGGCAAAGCAATGGGCAAATCAGATTTTTACCAATGATCTCAATCGAATCGCTGCCGGACAAGCGCAGTACTCGCTACTTTGTAATGACGAAGGCGGTGTTGTCGATGATGTCATCATTTATTGCCACGGTGATGATGAGCTACTTGTCGTACCTAATGCTGCAAACGCCGAATCGGTCTTCGCAATCCTGCAAGGTAAAAACTCGCAAGGTTTATCAATAGCCAATCGCCACAATGACTTCGCAGTAATTGCGGTGCAAGGTCCACTATCCAAAGAGCTCCTTCGAAAAGTGGGGCTCCATCAAGATTTGGAGTACATGTCTTTTGCTCAAGTCACCTTCGACGGCGTAACTTTCACGCTCTGCCGAACTGGATATTCGGGCGAACATGGATATGAACTCCTTCCGCCGAGTGAGATTGCTGTGCGTGTCTGGAATGAACTCAGTCGAGAAGCGCTCGCTAGTGGCGGAAAAATTGCCGGCTTGGGCGCTCGCGACACCTTACGTACCGAGATGGGCTACCCGCTACATGGCCATGAGTTATCGCTGACGATTTCGCCCTTGGATGCGAACATTTCGTGGGCGATCGGATGGCGCAAGGAGGCGTTCCTTGGACATGAAGCGCTTCGAATCCAACAAGCAAAGGGAGTTGCGCGACTACTGCGCGGCCTGCTTCTTACCGAACGTGGAATTCCTCGCGGGGGAATGCTCGTTCGTAATGGTGCAGGCGCGGTCGTCGGGGAGATAACCAGTGGCACATTCTCGCCAACGCTCAAAGAAGGAATCGCGCTGGCGTTGATTGAATCGGGAATCGAAGTTGGCGAGCAGTTGATGATCGATGTTCGTGGGAGATCTCTTGGTGCGGTAGTCGTCAAACCACCATTTGTTCCTTCGCATGTGCGCGATCAATAACAACATTTCCACGTCGCATGGCTCGGCTGAGTGAATTGAGAATTGGTCGACCTAAGAAGAGAATCAAGATCGCATTAAAGATCGCACGGGGGATATCCCAAGCAAGCGCAGTAGCGAGATGGAAAACAATAAACCGCTGCACATTCTCTATGACATCACCACCAGGTATGTAAGCAATCGTGCTACTGGGTGAAGCGATCCACGGCCACAGTTGAAGATCCA
>CAZPIJ010000136.1:0-1910 GCA_964586805.1 uncultured Bifidobacterium sp.
GGCAGTCAGCGAGAGATTTTGGCTGCTCCATAATCTCTTTTGCCATGAAATGGGGGAAGCCATTCTTCTCTGCCGCACCAGAATCCCAAGTCACCTCGAACTCTCTCGCCCTCTGGACTGCCCCCGTGAAATCAGTAATGCGATGGCTGTGGCTGGTCAATGTGACGACTTGATTCTGTCCGATCTCCAATGCTCGTTTGGTAAAGGATATGAAAGCTGCAACATCGGAGGCTAGGAAATTTTCGCCATCCCCCAATCCGACTACTAGCGGCGAATTACGACGTGCTCCCACCAAAACATCCGGCGAGGCAGTTGCAATCGCAACTAGCGAGAAGTTTCCGTGCAAACGTTGACAGACACGTTGCATTGAAGCTGAGAGATCGCCGCTCGTTTTGTATTCATTCCCGAGGAGGTGCGCGACTACTTCAGAGTCGGTATCTGAAACGAAGTAATGCCCTGCGCGTTCTAGCTCTGCCTTAAGAAGCTGGTAATTCTCGATGATTCCGTTATGGATAATGGCAATCTGGCCATCGGGATCCATATGTGGATGGGCATTACGGTCCACTGGTGAGCCATGGGTGGCCCATCGGGTGTGACCAATTCCCAAACTGCCCTCAGATAGTGGGTGGTCACGTAATGCATCTACTAGAACAGATAGTTTTCCAGCACGCTTAAGCGTGGAAATCTTTCCGTTGGAGAGTACCGAAATCCCCGCAGAGTCATACCCGCGATATTCAAGACGAGCAAGTCCGGAAAGTAGCGCCGGCGTCGCATCGGATTTTCCAACGTAACCGACGATTCCGCACATTACCTGGGCTCCTAAATTGATGCGCCGTGGCGCGAGGCGATTAATGCTACGAGTGAATCTACAGTCTCCTGTGCGCGCTCGATAGTGTCGGCTTCTGCCATAACTCTCACCAAATCTTCGGTACCTGATGCGCGGACCAACAATCGACCTTCACTCCCTAATTCCCGCTCAGCATCGTTAATAGCCCCAAGAATCACTTGATCTGATAAGGCAGCAGTTTTGCTCACAACTAGGACGTTCACCAAAACCTGCGGATAGCTCGTGAAAACCTCAGCTAGCCCTGACGCCGAAACGCTCTTACTTGCAACGAGGGCAAGAATAGAGAGCGCAGTAAGGATGCCATCACCAGTCGTCGCTAGTTTCCTAATAATGATGTGCCCAGATTGCTCTCCCCCTAGTGCGAGGTGGCGCTCGTTGATCCGCTCAAGGACAAAACGATCACCTACTGCAGTCACTTCAACGGAGATTCCAGCCGCGGACATTGCTTTATGAAAACCGAGATTACTCATCACCGTAGTGACAACTGTGTCTGAATTGAGCTCACCCGAACGCGCCATCGAAATCGCCAGAATTGCCAGAATGTGATCACCATCGATGATTCGACCTTTGCGATCGACGAGTAATGCCCGATCTGCATCTCCATCGTGGGCAATACCAAGGTCAGCGCCGCTTTTCTGTACCAATTCGATGATTGCTTCAAGGTGAGTTGAGCCGACCCCATCATTGATGTTATGACCATCAGGAGAATTACCCATCGCGTGCACCTCTGCGCCCAATTCTTCGAGAAGTCTTGGTGCAATTGCGCTAGCCGAGCCGTGAGCGCAATCGATTGCGATTTTCATGCCGGTCAGTGGGGTTTTGATGGACTCCTTCAAATGTCTGGCATAACGCCCAATCGCCTCGTCATCGTCGATGACCAAACCGGTTGGAGTGTTCGGAACTTCTGCAGTGGAGTTTACCCTACTTTCAATCTCAAGTTCGAGTGAGTCGGGAATCTTCATCCCATCATGCCCAAAAATCTTGATGCCATTATCGAAGGCGGGCTTGTGCGATGCCGTAATCATCACCGCTAACTCAACTCCTGGCTCAAGTGCGAGATAGG
>CAZPIJ010000137.1:0-1904 GCA_964586805.1 uncultured Bifidobacterium sp.
TGGGCAAGAGATTCGGGGTGGTTTAGTTACATTCTTCACGATGGCATACATCGTGGCGCTAAACCCACTGATTCTGGCCACGACGGATGGAACGGGTGCATTCATTGGTGGTGGCGATAGAACCAACGCCATCATCATCGTTGCAGCAGGCACCGCATTGATTGCGGGAATTCTCACGATACTTATGGGTGCCGTCGCTAACTTTCCGTTGGCACTTGCCACTGGTCTAGGTCTCAACACATTTGTTGCCGTCTCGATAGCCAAGAACTCGACCTGGGCTCAAGCAATGGGTCTGGTTCTCATCGAAGGCGTGGTCATTCTTATCCTGGTCCTCACTGGATTCCGAGTGGCAGTCTTCAAAGCTATCCCTACGCCCATCAAAGTGGCGATCTCTGTCGGTATCGGACTATTCATTGCACTTATTGGTTTGGTCGATAGCGGTTTCGTTCGACGAACGCCGAACATAGTGTGGGGTAGCTCCAACTCGAAACCATCTGCAGTCCCACTAGAACTTGGTGATGGTGGACAACTCGTTGGCTGGCCAATTGTTGTCTTTGCCCTCGGCTTGTTCCTCACCATCATCTTGATGGTCCGAAAGGTCAAGGGCGCGATTCTCATCGGAATCGTCGTATCTACGGTTGTTGCAGTTATCCTCGAGAATGCATTCAAGATCGGTAATAGCTTTGTTAGTCCGACTGAATCGAATTCACGCGGTTGGGGCCTTAATACGCCAAAGATTCCCGATAATATTGTTGATACACCACGATTCGACACTTTAGGTTTGGGTTTCAAAGATATCTTTGGCGCCTTCACCAATCCAAAGACTGGATTCCTTGCTGCATTGCTACTTGTCTTCACCCTTCTCTTGGCTGACTTCTTTGACACCATGGGAACGATGACGGCGATTGGTAGCCAAGCGGGTCTCACCGACGCCGATGGCAATGTTGAGAATGCGAACAAGATCCTCATTGTCGACTCCATCGCTGCGGCAGCAGGCGGAGCTGCAGGTATCTCATCGAATACCTCGTACATCGAATCTGCCTCCGGGGTCGGTGAAGGAGCTCGCACAGGCTTAGCCTCGGTTGTCACTGGAATCTGTTTCTTGCTGACAACCTTCTTAGCCCCACTTGTGGCAGTGATTCCATACGAGGCTGCTACTCCAGCACTTCTGGTCGTGGGTTTCTTGATGATGTCTCAGGTGAAATCTATTGACTGGCAAGATCTTGGGATTGGCATTCCTGCCTTCCTCACGATCATTTTGATGCCTTTCTCTTACAACATCTCCGTTGGTATCGGTGCCGGCTTTGTATCGCATGTGGTTATCCGTGCAGTCCAAGGTCGTGGCAAGGAAGTTCACCCATTGCTTTGGGTCGTTTCATTCTTGTTCATGATCTACTTCTTGAGTTCACCTATTCGTTCCTGGATTGGTTAGCGAGAGTTCGAATAGCTGTTTCACCCAGAACCCCTGGTTATCACTTGAAAAGTGATCATCAGGGGTTCTGGCTTTAGCGCCCTAAGTTCCAATCGATAGGTTCAATATCCTGCTCCCGCAAATAATCATTAGTTCGAGAGAATGGCTTGGAACCAAAGAAGCCCCGATAAGCAGAGAGCGGTGAAGGGTGGGGCGAGGCCAGAATCTGATCTCCGGCGAAGCCAGCCCTCACTGCTGCACGGTAGGCGCGATTGCCCCAACAGATTATTGGTCTGCCTTGCCGAGAAAGCATCGCAAGCACTGCATCGGTTACTTGCTGCCACCCTATATTTTTATGCGAGAGTGGTTGCCCAGGGGCGACGGTGAGTATTTGGTTGAGAAGTAAGACTCCTTGCTTGCCCCATTGTGATAGATCGCCGGAGGTTGGCCGCGCCAATCTCAAATCTTCCTGATACTCAGAGAAGATATTTCG
>CAZPIJ010000138.1:0-1871 GCA_964586805.1 uncultured Bifidobacterium sp.
ACCGCGCACGGCCCCGAATTGGTCGGGCGCCGATTTTCTGCCGCGAGCACCTACGCAATCTCTGCCGATGCGATAGCAAATTTTTCACGAGCAATTGGCGCAGAGCCAGATTCGATTCCACCCACTTTCCTCATTAGCTTTGCCATCAAGGCTGCTGAGGAGTTTTTGCCTACTTTGAACTTCGATTGGTCTCGAGTCGTTCACGGTGATCAGCGGTTTGCGCACGACAGGCAGATTCAAGCAGGAGATGTATTAACTATCACCAGCGAGATCGAAAGTTACAAGAGTCTTGCAGGAAACGAATTTGTCGCCATCCGTAGCGATTTCTTAGATGCTCGAAATGGCAAGAAGGTTTCCTCAGCTTGGTCAACGCTAGTCTTTCGTGGGGCATGATCATGGATTCAATGGTGGGTAAGAGCTTCGAGCCAGAGGTTTTTCTGGTCAATCGCGATAACTTAGCTGCTTATGCCGAGGCAAGTGGAGATCACAATCCGATTCATCTCGATGAAACCTTTGCCAAATCTGTTGGATTACCCGATGTGATTGCTCATGGGATGTACACCATGGCGCTGGCCGGACAAGCAGTTCGCAAGTGGTTAGGAAATGATAAAGAAATTATCGAATTCTCCACGCGATTCACAAAACCCGTGGTTGTGCCAGCAAATGAGCAGGTACAGGTCATTTTCACTGGCCGCATCGCCGAAGTTGAGGAACGGGAAATTACTCTCGAAGTCAACGCGCTCTGCAACGATATTAAGGTCCTTGGTCTAACAAAGGTGCGCATTCGATTGTGATCAGCGAGAAAGAGATTACCGTAACCCTCATTCTCGATGGATTCATCGATGATTTTCTCCTTTCGTTGCAATCGATTATCGAAAATACTGATTCGCCAATCTATATTCTGGTCAATGGCAAGCAAGATTTTCACAAGCTCGAGAATTTCTCTTCAAGAATTGAGATCAACTACCAAAAACAGAAACTTGGTTGGTCAAATGCCGTCAACTTACTAATGGCTGAAGTAAAAACCGATTACCTGGTACTGATGGATCCATCCACTCGTCTGACTGGGAATCCATTCCCCGAGGTTGTTATGGCGCTCGATGAAGGCTTCGTTGGAGTCGGTTGGCGTGGTGGGCTGGTGAATCTTGAAGATGAATGGCGAAGCGTCGACGACAAAGGTGCAGGTGAAGTAGATGTTCTGTTCGGATACTTCATGGTCCTTAATCGAACTTTTGCACTGCAAGTGGGAGCTAATCCGAGCGCGAAGTATTACCGGAATGCAGATCTTGAACTCTCACTTGCCCTGCGAGAGGCAGGAGGGAAGTTGTTACAGATGGAGTTACCACTGATCCAAGATCGACATCATGGCTACTACGATGTTGACGCTGCCTATCGGGAGAAGCATTCGAAGGAGAATTACCAGCGACTGCTCAAGCGATTCCGCGGGAATCTAGGGATTCTTGCAGCACGCCGGTAGCCTTTTCGTATGAACTTCGCCGAGCTCACCACTTTTCGCGTTGGTGGAGCCATCCAAAATTTCATTGAGGCAACCTCTGAAGAGATGATTTTCGATGCACTTACCGCCGATCCGTTGGCACAAGTTATCGGCGGTGGTTCCAACATCCTGGCAGGCGATGACGAATACGATGGCACAGTCCTCCGAATAAGCACCCAAGGTAGCGAATTGGATTATTCTTCCTGCGCTGGTGGTCTGATCACGGTTGCAGCAGGGGTCGAGTGGGATGACTTCGTCGCGCAAACGGTTGTCGCTGGATTCTCGGGACTAGAAACGCTCAGTGGAATTCCTGGACGCGTAGGTGCGGCGCCAATCCAGAACATCGGTGCATATGGAGAAGAGTTCAAGAATGTCG
>CAZPIJ010000139.1:0-1833 GCA_964586805.1 uncultured Bifidobacterium sp.
ATGATTTCGGGGCGATCCTTGAAAAGTTCTCCCGTGTATTTCTCGATAGTCACCGTGACGTTTGCGCCATCTAAGGTGATTGCGATGCCAGCCATAATTCGAAAGCCTATCGCGAGCGGGTAAGAACTAGGCGAAATTGCGACGGATAGCCAGAAGAACGATTCCTAAGACCACAAGCGCGATTACCGCTATCGATAAATAGAGCCGACGTTTACCAGGAGGCAGAGCGCGCTGAGCTGCTTGAAGCGCGACCATCTTTGTCTTGATTAATGCGCGCTCGGCCCACGCAAATTCGGATGCCAAGATGCCAAGCCCGGCAAAGATGACAAGCCAGCCAGGGCCGGGAGTAATGAGGAAAATTGCACCGAGCACAGTGATTGTTCCGCCCAAGATGGCTACGCCAATCCGCCATGCCATCTCGCCAGCGGCAGTGGTCTTTGCCTTGGCGCGAAACCTCTTGATCACGGGTTTAGGTTACCCGCCAGAGTCCTCTTATATAAAGTGGAGATTTCCTCGACCTTCCCCGAAGTCTTGTACTTCCGGCCATTGATCTCACCAATTGGTTGAACGCTACGCAGACTTGAGATGAGAGCTATCGATTCGCATCGTTGAAGTTCCTCGAAAATCAACTCCCGTTCCGAGACCTCTCCCCATTCGATCAGAAGTGCTCGGGTAATGCCTGGCAGCGGACCGGCTGAAAGTGGTGGTGTTACCCACTTGCCACCAATCAGAGCAATGATGTTCGCGGTGCTCGATTCCATGACAGCATCATCAGTGTTGAACAGGAGCGCATCATCGGCACCTCGCTCTTGACCATATTTATAGGCGAGGAGATATTCGCCATAAGAGGTCGACTTGACCTTTTGCAGCGGTGATTTGGCATTGAAGGGATGTGGGTAAGTAACTAGCCGCGCAGGGTCGCTCCACTCTTTGTATGGCTGATGAGTAATGAGAAAGTTCTGCGAAGACGAGAGAGTGATGCGCATCCGGCCGAGCGTGATTTCTGGAGTGCTATGGAGCAGGCTCGTCACAGCTATCGCGATTGCATCCTTTGTGGGCGAAGTGATGCCCAGCCTCTGAGCGCCTTCGTGCAATCGATTGATGTGGCGATCTAAGGCAACGGATTTACCGCCGATCGTCAGAATCGTTTCAAAGAGCCCCTCGCCCAAGAGGAAGGAGCGATCAGAAACGGGCAACAGAAGGTGAGTGTCAGTTTCATCAACTAGTTGATCATTAAGCCAGAGCACTCGGCAATGCCTCCAATCAATCGCTATTAATAATCGATAGTAAACGAGCGGCTTTTAATTCGGTCTCGGACCACTCTAACTTTGGGTCCGATCCCCAAGTAATACCTGCGCCAGTGCCGAACTTGATGGAACCGGAATCCAACCAAAAGGTGCGGATGCCTACTGCTAATTCTGCTTGATCGCCTTGCACCCATCCGAGGGCTCCGCAGTACGGGCCTCTACGCGTTGGCTCTAATCGAGAGATCAAATCCAGTGCGGAAGATTTTGGCGCTCCACTAATGGATCCTGCAGGCAAGACAGCATCGAATATTTCGCGCCACTGTACCTCTGGCTTTAATTCTCCTTGAACATCGGAGACGAGGTGATAGAGACCCGGGTGTTCTTCTACGTGAAGGAGACGCGGAATGTGAATCGATCCGGTGTTGCAGATTGCGCCGAAATCGTGGCGAACTAGATCTACGATCATGATGTTCTCGGCGTGATCCTTCTCGAGAAATCCCGTGCGCTCTCGTGCTGTGCCTTTTATGGGACTTGATGTAATCGTCCGTGAGTCTCGCCGAAGTAGCAGCTCTGGTGAGGCGGAGGC
>CAZPIJ010000140.1:0-1735 GCA_964586805.1 uncultured Bifidobacterium sp.
ATACCCATGTGTTTTCCTCACTCGCCCTAGTTGACCGGTCCGCCGAAGATGTCGATGCGATCACCTGGAGCAACTTGAACGATTGCTCGTTTGGTATCGCTTCGCTTTCCGGTTCCAAAACGATTACGAAGGCTCTTGCCAGTGCGATTGAGGGTGTTGACCCGCAGCACGCGCACGCCGAAAACCTTCTCAACCGCAATCTTGATCTCGGTCTTGTTCGCATCAAGAGCGACCAGGAAGGTGTACTTGTTCTGATCAAGCAAGCTGTATGACTTCTCAGATACAACTGGCGAGAGTAGAACGGAACGATAATCGCGGCTCATGCGTTGACCTCAACCTTCGCTGAAGCATCGACAGAACGAGCTGCGATGAAATCTTCGATTGCTGCCTTGGTGAAGACCACATCATCTGCCACGACGATGTCGTAGGCGTTGAGTTGATCCCAGACGATGAGGTGCAGATCAGTCGCATTGCGCAATGAACGCCATGCATCTTCTTCGTGACGAGCAACAACAACAAGAAGGCGCTTGCGATCAGAGAATTGACGGACAGCAGCGATCGCGCCCTTTGTCGTGGGAGTCTCACTGGGGAGAATTTCGGATACGACATGGATTCGGGCATTACGAGCGCGGTCTGAAAGCAAGCCACGAATTGCAGCAGCAATCATCTTCTTAGGAGTCCGTTGCTCATAGGTACGCGGAACTGGACCGTGTGCAACGCCACCGTGGCGCTGATTGGGTGAACGAGTCGAACCTTGACGGGCGCGACCAGTTCCCTTCTGCTTAAAAGGCTTCTTACCGCCGCCACTGACTTCGCCACGATTTTTCGCCTTGTGAGTTCCTTGACGAGCTGCAGCTAACTGCGCAGTGACTACTTGGTGGATGAGCGGAACATTTGTCTGTACATCAAAGAGATCTGCTGGGAGGTCGATCGACCCTGCAGTCTTTCCTGATGCATCCTTGATTGCGATTGTCAGTGACATGTTTAGGCACCTGCCCCTAGAGCTTTGGCGCCAGAACGGATCATGACAAGGCCGCCATCAGGACCTGGGACTGAGCCCTTGATCAAGATGAGATTCTTGGCTGCATCGATTCGCGCGACAGTGAGGTTCATTGTGGTGACGCGGTCGAAACCCATTCGACCTGACATTCGGAGGCCTTTGAACACGCGACCAGGTGTTGCACATGCACCGATAGAACCCGGCATGCGGTGCTTACGATCGACACCGTGTGATGCACCGATACCACCGAAACCATGGCGCTTCATGACACCGGCATGTCCTTTACCGATTGAAGTGCCGGTGACATCGACGATCTCACCTTCGGCAAAAACTTCAGCAGTAACTTCATCGCCAACGGTGTATTCGCCAGCCTTGTCGGTACGGATCTCGGCAACATAACGACGAGGAGTCGCGCCTGCTTTTGCAAAGTGTCCGGCAAGTGGCTTCGAGACTTTTCGTGGATCAATCGCGCCGAAAGCAAGTTGAATAGCGCTGTAGCCATCCGTCTCGAGAGTACGGACTTGGGTGACTACACATGGTCCAGCTTGGACGACAGTGACAGGGACGATCTGATTGTTGGCATCGAAGATCTGAGTCATTCCTAGCTTGGTGCCAAGAATGCCCTTGCGAGTGGCTACCGCGGTAGCGGTTGTATTGGGAGTATTCGACATGTTCGCTCTCCTACAACTTAATCTCGATGTCGACGCCAGCGGGGAGGTCGAGGCGCATCAAGGA
>CAZPIJ010000141.1:0-1727 GCA_964586805.1 uncultured Bifidobacterium sp.
ACTCTTCGGCAATCTGAACCAAGGGTAAGGGTGCACCTCAGCCAAATTCCCGTACTTCCGGAACGACGGCACTGGCGCGAAGGTGACTGCCACATCGTGCGCTTCTGTGAATTCAACAGGATTGCCCAAATACACTCGTAGATTACGGCGAGCGCGTAAATCAATGAGTGTCTGAAGATAGAAACCAATCCGGCGTGAGCTTAACTGCAACTTTCGTAATGCATCCTCGTTGAAAACAAATGCCACTGGAAGATCAGGATTAGCTACCAGCGCGGCATCGTCGTCACCCAAAGAATCGATTGTTAAGAGAACCATCTCTGGCTGTCGATTCCTGATCGGAGTAGTCGGTCCTGCAGTGCTCGACAGGTTGGGATCGGAGTCAAGGAGCGGTTCCCGATCGAGTTGGTGAGGTGAAATCTCATCAGGGAAATTCTCGATGGGGCAATTCCGATGTAGTGGACACTTCGCACAGAGTCCTGGTGCTCGCTTTTCTACCTGCCATCGTGCAAATCCATAAGGTTTCCCGGTGCCTGCGCCAACGGTCCACTGCCAGCCAAGAAGATTTGCAGCTCGAGAGCCATCAATCAGCTCTCGGAACATCCGTTCTTGGCCATGCAACCAGCCTTTGTTGTTTCGGACAGTCCAGTGCGAAGCAAGCCACATACGAGTCTGATTCACTAACCAACCATCTTGCTCCAGCTCAGTGACGACAGCATCAATGCAAGCCATCTCGCGATTCCAACCCTCGCCCTCGCTACTCCAATTGGCCTCAAAGCGAAGGTTAGAAAAGAGCCGAGTTCCTAGTCGGGCATAGAGGTGTCGGGCATACTCTTGCCAGTACAGCTCATCACGGAATTTCTCGCGATCTTTATATGGCGCATCTTTAACCGCATCGTGAACTTGCTTCAGAGTGAGGATGTTGTGGCGGATATAAGGAGAGAGAACGCTCGCACCGCGTCGGGCTTTCGGGAGTACTTCGGAACGACGATCGGCGTAATGCGTAATATCTAGTTGAGCAAGTGCAAGGTTAGCTGCGCTTTGTCCGCCTGAGATAGAACTCAAGCCCAGTTCACCTGAGTAGAGACCCTTGAACTCCTTCTCAATTATTGCGAGCGGTTTAAGATCGAGATTTAGCTCTTTGTAAGTCATAGTGCATCACATACTAGATGGGTTTGCTGTGTTTCTTTCCTTCATGCACTTGGCTACTCGTCTTGAAAATCGCCTCCGCGACCAGTTACCTTGCCGCGGGGTTTGGTTGGATGTTCGTATCGAAAAAGTACGAACGATACAAAAATCGTGAAGAGTAGGAAAACTACGATCCCAACTTCCATAGCTACCCCAGAACGCTCCAGATGACCAACGCAAAGATTCCTAGGCTAAAGGCCACCATTGCGATTGCAGTTAAGGAGAGAAGTTGTTGCGATGAGGCAACTTTCTGGGCGATTGCTGAGGGCTTAGATACTTTTCCAAGGTCTTGAACTAAGGCCTGAGCTTCTCGGATTGCTGCATACTGAGAGACGATTGCCAAGAATCCGGTCACCGCTGCAATGGCGACAGCAAGATACTTCGCGCCATCAGATGCAGAACCAAAAGTTCCCTGTGCCGCTAGCACCATGATTGCAATTAAAACAAGCGCTGGGGAAATCTGCGCCATGATGATTTGTGTGCGCTTCTTATTCCAAAGATTTAAGAGGTCCTTCTCGTCCATTGCCACTCCTTAAAAGTAC
>CAZPIJ010000142.1:0-1710 GCA_964586805.1 uncultured Bifidobacterium sp.
CGCGACCAGGCGTCCTAATGTCAAAGCAGCAGATGATGAGCAAGTTCGTGCGCTCTTGGATTCACAGGCGCCAATCATCACGGTCGTTGCGAAGTCGCACGACCGTCATGTCGATCTTGCGCTCAAGACCTCACTTGATGAGAACTTGGCGATGGTGCGCGAGACGATTGCGTTGATGGTGAAGGAAGGGCGACGCGTCTTCCTCGATGCCGAACATTTCTTCGATGGATATCGCGCGAACAAGGCATACGCGCTCGAGGTGGTTCGGGTTGCCATGGAGGCCGGCGCTGATGTTGCTGCACTCTGCGATACCAACGGCGGCATGTTGCCGACCGAGATTGCCGATGTGGTTGCCGATGCCCTTGCTGTGACTGGTGCTCGGGTAGGTATCCACTGCCACAACGACACCGGATGCGCGATTGCTAATTCGCTTGCTGCTATCGATGCCGGTGCGACCCATGTGCAGGGAACACTTAATGGTTATGGCGAACGAACAGGCAACGCCGATCTCGTTTCGATCATCGCAAATCTCGAACTTAAGTATAAAAAGCCAGTTCTTCCAGCAGGACATTTGCAGGAAGCGTTCCGCATCTCGCATGCAGTTGCTGAAGTCACGAATATTGCACCAAGCCCACGCCAACCATATGTCGGTCTCTCTGCCTTCGCACATAAAGCCGGGCTTCATGCTTCTGCTATCAAAGTGGATCCGGCGCTCTATCAACATACCGAGCCAGAGCGCGTCGGAAATGACATGCGAATGCTTGTCTCGGATATGGCCGGGCGGGCATCGGTGGAGCTTAAGAGCCAAGAGTTGGGAGTGGATCTCGGCGCGAATCGCGAACTTGTCGGGAAAGTGGTCGAACGGGTGAAGGAACTTGAGATGCGCGGCTACACATTCGAGGCCGCTGACGCCTCTTTCGAATTGTTGCTAAGAGAAGAGATTTCAGGGGAGCGGGTGCGATTCTTTACCGTGCTGGAATGGTCGACCAATGTCGAACGACGCCCTGATTCTTCGGTGATCTCTCGCGCGACGGTCAAGATCAAAGCGCGCGATAAGGAGTTCATCACCGCCGGCGAAGGAAACGGTCCGGTCAATGCAATTGATAATGCGCTGCGAAAAGGCCTCGAGAGCATCTATCCCGAACTGGCAGCACTCGAACTTACCGATTACAAGGTTCGCATTTTGGAAGGTCGTCAAGGCACCAGTGCGGTAACTCGTGTTCTCGTGGAAACGAGCGATGGTGCGGGCGAATGGACGACCGTCGGAGTCCATGAAAATGTGATCGCCGCCTCCGAAATGGCCTTAGAAGAGGCTGTTACTTATGGCTTACTCCGAAAAGGAATCAAGCCCGAGTAATCTTGATGGCATGCTCGATTCATCCCTTGCACCATATGAAGAGCATCTGCGTCTGCAACGAAATCTTTCTGAGCACACCATTCGGGCATACATTGGTGATCTCTCAGCGCTCTTCGAGCACTGCACCACACTTGACATCACTTCGCTCGACCAATTGACTCTGCCAGCTATCCGTTCGTGGCTCGCTGCTCAACAGAGTGGTGGTGGCGCTCGAACTACCATCGCGCGCCGAGCGGTTTCAGTTCGAACCTTCACCGCCTGGGCGTATAAGAATGGGTTGTTGACCGAAGATGTTGGGGTGCGATTAGCAACACCGCGATCCCAACGAACCTTGCCGCATGTGCTCAGCGTCG
>CAZPIJ010000143.1:0-1700 GCA_964586805.1 uncultured Bifidobacterium sp.
GAGCTTTCGTTCTCGCCTTTTTCAAAGGGCAACGCTCGAAGGAGCGCGATCTCGCCCTCGAAATCATCGAGTGAATTGAAATTTCGATAGACCGATGCATAGCGCAGATATGCGACCTCATCGAGTTCACGAAGTGGCGCAAGAATTGCCATGCCCACCTCTTGTGCCTCGATCTCTGCTTGCCCTGTTGCGCGCAAGTTCTCTTCAACTCGTTGCGCCAGTAGCGCTAGATCATCATCGTTAACTGGTCGACCTTGGCATGCCTTGCGGACGCCAGCGATGACCTTTTCTCGACTAAAGGGCTCGGTCGCCCCACTTCTCTTGATTACTGAGAGGATCGCCATCTCTTGGGTGGTAAAGCGCTTGCCGCAGGTAGCGCACTCTCGGCGACGCCGAATGGAGCTTCCCTCATCGATGGGGCGCGAGTCGACGACTCGGCTATCGGCCTGGCGGCAATAGGGACAGTTCATGGGCACCCCCTGTACTGGGCTGGTTCGGCTGGTTCGGTTTACTGCTGGTGTATTGCGGATTCCCTACTCAGATGTCCTCGATTTACGCCAGAATCGCGCTGCCTTGGGGATAAGGCTGTGGAGGACCTGGGGAGCAATAGCCACAACCTGTGGAATAACTACACCGTTGTTACTACTACATCTAGTGGGAACAGTAGAGCAATGGTCGAGGGTTCGCAAGAGGTACTTCGGTGTGTCGCGAAAGAAATTTACCGAGGGCTAGCGCGCTGCCCGAGCCACGGGAACGAGCAACTCTTGACCGGCACGGAGCTGGGGCGAGTGGAGATTATTGATCTCCATAATCATCGCGACCATATCGCCAGTGTTGCTAGCAAACTCAGGGGCAACTTGGCTTGCGATTGACCAGAGAGTTTCACCGGGAAATACCGTGATCTGGTCGTATCCACTCCGCAGCTCGGAGTGAGCAGGCGCTGCTGCTCCACCCTGGCCATCTCCGTTACCTAGAGCGGTGTTGGCAGAGAGGAGCGAGAGCGCCACCACAAGCCCTGAGGCGCCCAGGAGAAGACGGCCTCGGGTGGTAAGACGGACGGTGCTGCTCATCGCTAGACTCCCTGCTTTCGTTAGAACGGATGTTCGAAGTAAACCCGATTTCACCCCCCATGTCAAGAAATTTTCGAACAGGTGTTTGAAAAATCCTCGCCTAAGCCCTACCCTTCTCGTTATGGCTAAGAAATCCGCCCCCCAAAACCCCTCAAGCCCGCTCTCGTCCCTCACTCCCGTAACGGAGCTCCCCGATGGCCCGGTTAACGACGAGGGGCTCACACCCCGTCAGCTCAAGATTCTCGAGGTGATTCAGAGCGCCTTGGAGCAGCAGGGATACCCACCTTCGATGCGGGAGATCGGCATCGCTGCCGGCCTATCCTCCCCCTCGAGCGTCAAGTACCAACTAGAGGTTCTCGAAGAGAAAGGCTGGATCCGTCGCGATCCCACCCGTGGGCGCGCACTAGAGATTCTTCTTCCCGAAGGTGCAGATTCGAGCGCGAGTGCAGATTCGTTGGATTCGATAAATATGGATCAGATGCGCGCAGTACCACTTGTGGGACGGATCGCAGCAGGTGGTCCCATCCTTGCCGAACAATCCATCGAAGAGAGCTTTCCACTTCCGGCATCACTCGTTGGGCAAGGCGAACTCTTCATGCTCAAAGTTGTCGGCGACTCGATGATTGATGC
>CAZPIJ010000144.1:0-1657 GCA_964586805.1 uncultured Bifidobacterium sp.
GTGCTGCAAATCAAACGAGAAAAAGTGATGGCGCATTCGAAGTCATGTACGACTTGGCGAATATCTCTGAAGCCCACATCGAAAGACTTCGCGCCAACCTTGCCGGAATTGGTGAGAGCCTGCTCGTTGTTGGCGATATGAAATTCTGGAAAGTTCATATCCATACTGATTTCGTAGAAGAGTCAATCGCCTTTGCGAAAGAGATTGGTTCACCAGATAACATTCGAATCACCGCACTTGAAGTCGATAAGTGCAGAAGCGAACGCACCTTGATCACTGTGGCTAATGGCAGTGGTTTCGCCGAATTGATGCGTGACTCTGGCGTCACCGTAATCGAGGCTTTCAACTCGCGCAGGGTGGCTCCTGAAGAGTGGGTCCAATCTGCCGTTTTCGGACACGAAGTGATACTCATTCCTCATGATTCTCATGGCCAATCCAGCGCACGCATCGCAGCCGAACGCCTCGAGCGAATGGGTAAGAAGGTCCGAGTCATTAACTCAACCTCACCTCTTCAAGCGCTCGCTGCAATCTCAACCCACTCGGAGAATATTGAAGCTGACTTCGCCAGCGAGATAGCTCGAATGGAAGCTGCATCGCAACAAACATCATCAATCACCATTGCTTATGCGCCAAGAGAAATGCGAAGTGGATTGGAACCCGTCGCGAAAGGATCAGTAATTGCGCTCAAGGAGGGGGTAGTTCTCTTTTTCGGGAGCGATCTCATGGAAGTCGCCCTCAAGGCGATTCTTCACACAGTGGCCGATTCGTCGGAAATTATCACCCTAGTGACTGGCAACGATGTACCCGAGGATTTGGCAGCCAATTTGGCAGCGCGCATTACTCAAGCCATCCCATCAATCGAGGTGACAACTTATTCTGGGGGGCAAGCCTGGTATCCACTCTTGATAGGAATCGAGTAGATGGTCGCGCTCAACGGAAAACTCTCTAGTGCACTGGGAGATCGCACGGCAAAAGCGCTCAATTCTGCCTTCGGTTACACGACTATCGAAGATCTACTTCGCCATTACCCCCGTAGGTATGCCGCACGTGGTGAACTTACCGATATCGACCAACTCCAAGATGGTGATGTGGTCACAGTGCTTGCCGAAATTGTGGATACCAACAATCGTCCGATGCGTGGGCGTAAAGGGTCAATTTTCGAAGTACGTGTCAGTGATGGGAATAAGAAGCTCTCACTTACATTCTTCAACCAAGCTTGGCGTGAGCGCGAGTTGCGAGTAGGGCGAGTAGGGCTATTTGCCGGAAAAATCGGCACCTACAAGGGCGCTCGTCAGCTCGCACATCCGGAGTATCTACTTATTCCAGATGGCAGCGATACTGATGAGGCAGCGGGGGAGTTTGCAGGCAAATTGATTCCGGTCTATCCAGCAACTGCCAAGCTTCCTTCTTGGAAAATCGGGCAATGCATCAGGACGATTCTTGATGTCATTGATGACATCCCTGAGACGTTGCCCGAGAAATACCTTGGCGCTCTGCCTAGTGCCCACCAAGCGCTGAAGGAGATTCATTTACCTGAGACACAGCTTGCTGCAGAGCGAGCTTTTGAGCGGCTTACATTCGATGAAGCGCTAGCACTCCAGCTTTTACTAGTGCGCCGTCGACATCAGTTCGAGACCCTTCATGCAACTCCGCGACT
>CAZPIJ010000145.1:0-1551 GCA_964586805.1 uncultured Bifidobacterium sp.
GGGAAGTACTCAGTGAAGGGGGTGTTGATCTGCGAGAAGACCAGGTGCAGGTTATGCAGGTCATTGCCATGGGGAACCACAGGAAGGTCCTTAGCAGCAGCCATCGCCCAGATCTTGCGCGCTTCGGTGATGCCACCGACGCGATTGACATCCGGTTGCAGGATGTGGGCAGCCTTCTTATCGATGATCTCTTGGAAGTCCCAACGGGTATAGGAGTGCTCACCATGGGAGATCTGTGTCTGCGAGGTAGCGCAGAGCCGCGCATAGCCATCGACATCGTGGGGCATCAGCGCCTCTTCGATCCACTTCAAGCCATAGGGGCGTAGTTCGCGCTCCATCTTGATCGCATACTCCAGATCCCATCCCATATAGGCATCGGCTGCGACCTCGATCTCATCGCCGACTGCCTCGCGCACCGCCTTGATCAAGGCGATGTTGCCTTTCATTCCCTTGACGCCATCGGCAGGTCCAAAGCCAAAGCGTTGCTTAAGCATCGTAAAGCCCTCTTTGACATAGCCGCGCGCTTCATCGGCAAGTTGGTCGAGGTCTTTGAGCGCATAGAGGCGCGAGGCGTAGACCTGGACCTGCTCCTTGGAGCGACCACCGAGTAGGTCATAGACCGGAACTCCCAGGGCTTTACCCATGATGTCCCAGAGAGCGATGTCGATACCGCTGATGGCCGAGATTGCCACTCCGCGGCGACCAAAGCGGGCGCTGGAGCGATACATCTTCGACCAGAGCAGTTCGACCTTAAAGGGATCCTCTCCCATAACCAAAGGAGCAAAGTGCTGGTCGATCACTGCCTTGATACCAGCATTGGCCGTTCCACAGGAACCTACCCCGATAATGCCGGTGTCCGTTTCAATCTCGACGATGACAAGCGAGTGGCGCCCAAAGTAATCTGGGATGCGATCGCGAAAGTCAGGGAAGATCGAGGCTGGCGTGCAGAGCCAAGGTGATTCTTTTCGATTCGAGTTTTCGACCTTGCCATCCCCAAGTTCCCGAACCGTAATGCTCTTGATCTTATGTGTTGACATTTTCACCCCACGGAAATCGTTTCTACGCCGAATTGCTACCTTACAACAGCCTATAGCGCTTGAATAGCCATACTTTTTCGGTTTTTCGGTGATTCTCGTATTCGACCATGGGAATTCCTCTATGTGAAACTTTACCGATTTGATACCGGTGAGATATTGAAAGTTAAAAGGGCGGTGACGATACTCAACTCAAACATCGAGGGGGTTCTGTGATGTCATCTGAATTTTCAGCTTCCACTGGGTCGACCTTGCAAAGCCAGGTCCCAGTAATGGAGGCCAAGAACATCTCTAAATCCTTTGGCGCAGTGAATGCATTGGTAGATGCCAGCACTGTTCTCAATCGAGGCGAAGTCAAAGCAATTGTTGGCGACAACGGTGCAGGCAAAAGCACGCTACTCAAGATTCTCTCTGGGTTGATTCAACCCGATTCGGGCGAGATCACTTTTGAGGGCAATCCCGTCAAATTCGAAGCACCGATTCAAGCGCTCAACCTCGGCATTCAAACTGTTTACCA
>CAZPIJ010000146.1:0-1418 GCA_964586805.1 uncultured Bifidobacterium sp.
TTGGTGCCGTTGCCGCGGTGCTTTCCTATCATCCCGCAGCGGGTGGAACTGCAGCTCCGTTGGCAAGTGCGCCAGAGACTCCTGCTGATCTTCCGGTGACTCCCACGGAAGCACCGCCAACCCCAACCCCAACTGCCAGTGCCAGTGCCAGTGCTAGTGCTAGTGCAACTCCTGATCCAACGCCAACTCAAAAAAAGAAAGCAAAGAGCTCTGCCAGCTCATCGACTTCAACGCCAACTCCAAAGCCAAAGCCAAGTGCAACTGCAACGCCTGATCCCACGCCGACGAGTCAAGTTGCGAAAGATCAGACGGTGACCGGTGCTACTGCTCAAACTCGTTGGGGTCCGGTGCAAGTCCAGATCACGGTGAAGGATGGAAAGATCATCGATGCCGTCGGTCTCCAATTCCCCAATGGCGATCGTCGATCACAATGGATCTCAGATCAGGCGATTCCCTGGTTGGTCGAAGAAACACTCCAAGAGCAGATTGCCAATGTCCAAATAATCGGTGGCGCCACCTATACATCCAATGGTTGGCGGCAATCCTTAGCGTCGGCGATGCAGAAAGCGGGTCTCTAAATGAAGCGAATAATGGCTGCATCTGCAGGGGTGCTCGCACTTGGCCTCTTTCTTAGCTATCAACCAGTTTCAGGAGATACTGGTGGAGCGCTGAGGCTCTCACCAACGGCAACTCCATCTGCTACTCAATCCACTACTCAATCCACTACTCAATCCGCTACTACTGAGCCCCCAACTGAAACTCCAGTTCAAACTCCAGTTCAAACTCCAGCAGAGAAGCCCGTGCCACCAGCATCGAAGCGCGCGCCGAGTATCGTTAGTAGTGGCTCTGATTACTCAGAATACTCAGATGATGAAGATGAAGCAGATGAACAAGATTACGAGGAGCATGGCGAGCATGAAGAATTCGATGATTAATTGATGTTTCACAATGAAGAAGTATGGGGGACAGTCGTCTCCTTTCATATTCCTTATCAAGAGGTAGCAGAGAGCATCGTCAAAGAATTTCTTGATACGGCCATTGCATTCGTTCACGAGATTGATAATCAATTCTCAACATATAAAGAGAGCTCAGAAATCTCACGAATACGCAGTGGAGATTTAGCTATCGAGAGCGCATCAGAGTGGGTGCAATTGATCTGGAGAAAGTGCCAAGAGGCACGCGAGTTGACCGAAGGCGCCTTCGATCCTTTTCAGGAGAGGCTCGGAGGATTTGATCCCTCTGGTTATGTCAAAGGATGGGCAGCTGATCAGATTGCAGTGATGGCTGCCGAGCGAGAGATCACGCGGTTGCATATCAATGCTGGCGGCGACCTCACACTTCGTGGTGGTATGGACGAGAGCAAGCCGTGGATGATCGGCATTCAACATCCCAAACGCGCTGGCAGCATCGCAGCAGTA
>CAZPIJ010000147.1:0-1335 GCA_964586805.1 uncultured Bifidobacterium sp.
TCTTCGAGCAGTGGCTCGCTCCACTGGGATTTGAATTGAACACCCCTCGCGATCCGGCCCATCGGGGAGGCCATATCTCGCTATGGCACGAAGAGGCAGAGCGAATCAGTGTGGCGTTACGAAAATTCCAAAGGGTGATTCCCGACTACCGCGTTCCTAACCAGATACGAGTGGCGATTTCGCCGCTTGCTACCTCATTTATGGAGGTATTCGAGGGCTTCGAGAGGATTCGCAGGAGTGTGGCTGAGCAGGAGTACACAAAGATCGATTCGAGTGGAACGAGAGTTACCTAATGACACGAGACCTTTCAGATCACAGTGCGGATCATCAAGCTGCTTTAACATATAGCAAGTATCTTGCTGTTGATGAGCTACTCAAGTTGCAAAATCCGTTGTCTGATGGACCTGAACATGATGAGTTGCTCTTTATCATCATTCACCAAACTTATGAGTTATGGTTCAAACAACTGCTACATGAAACCCAAGCAGCCCAAAGCGCTTTGGAATCTGGTGATACCTATGGGGCGCTGGCGCTACTTGGTCGGATTCGCACAATCTTGAAGATTTGTGTCGCTCAAATCGACATTCTCGAAACGATGACTCCACTGCAATTCAATTCCTTTCGCTCTCGTCTGGAATCAGCAAGTGGTTTCCAATCCGCGCAGTTCCGAGAATTCGAGGCACTTCTCGGTAGACGAGATACCAAGGCGGCTGCACATCTTGAACCAGAATCACGAGAGCGAGTCGAAGCACGAATGCGCGAACGCTCTCTTTGGGATAGCGTGCTCCATTTCGTTCTCAACAGAGGATTCTTGATACCGGATGAAATCATCAATCGCGATGTAGCGATGCCCTATCAAGCGAACGCGCCAGTACAAGCGGCACTGATTGATCTTCATCGCGGAGATAGTGAAGCCGCTCTGGTATGTGAGCGACTTGTCGATATCGACGAGGGGCTGCAGGAGTGGCGCTATCGCCATGTGAAGATGGTCGAACGAACCATCGGCCACAAAGTTGGCACTGGTGGTTCATCAGGAGCGGGGTATCTTGCCGGCACGCTCTTCAAGCCGGTCTTTCCAGATCTCTGGGAGATTCGCTCGGCTTTTTGATTCAATTGGCGTGTCACTCGGGCAGTTGTGTGTCGATAGCACTGAGAATATGAGTTGGCCCCTGGAAGTATCAGTTCCAGGGGCCTTAACTCTTCGCCGGCGCGCATCTCCTTCGGCATTCACCAAGCAATGTGAGCTGATCCATACATCACATCCCTGGTGTAACTAGTCACCTAGTTACGCGCAATGGGCGCCTTCTACGGCTCGAACCTTTCGTGTGCCAACTC
>CAZPIJ010000148.1:0-1226 GCA_964586805.1 uncultured Bifidobacterium sp.
GAAGGGCACTTTGGATTACTCCCTGAAACTTTGCGGACAAGTTTTCCTTTCGTGCAAGTAATTGACTTCTTGGCGGCTACCTTCGGTGTAGCAACTGTTGGCGCAGCAACTGGCTCGGCCTTTTTCTCTTGAACGAGTTTCACTTTTAATGTTGGTGAAGAGAAAGTAAAGCCCTCGGCGCTCAAATAGACCCAATTTCCGTTCCGCGAAAGTTCAACCGTAGAACCCTTGCTCTCACCGCTGCTCGCGCTGGTGATAGAGATTTCCACTTTGCTAGGCACTTCAGTAACGCCATAAAGACATTGCACTAAGTCTGCACGCATTGAGAGTCCATAAGTTCCGAAGTTTTCGGTCTTTCCATCAGGTGCAAAATGCGGCGCAGCAACTTTGTAATCTAGGGTTTGAGTCTCTTTATTAAACGCTGGAGCTCCTGGGGAATAGGCTGAAGCATTGGCCGCCACCACCCCTTGTAATCCACTCTGATTAGCGCAGGCATTGGTAGATTCGACGACAGTGCTTGCTATCGTCCAACCCTCTTCATTAAGTAATGCCTTCTCCCCCAAATAGGGCTGCCATTCCAAATACTCTTCGATTGCGCCTACGCTCCCGGAGTACATGCCCGCTGCGCCATCAAGGCGCCCTACACCCATGGTGTTCGGTGTGCCATCATCATTAAAGAAGAGTTTCTCGGGGATTTTCTTCCACTCCACCCAACCACCAGCAATGATGTTTACCGATGGTGCAGCTTCTACTGTCACTCGATCATAAATCGAATTAATAGGTTCGGTGGTGACATTCGGCTTGACCAATCGCCCATTAAGCCAACCAGTAAGGCGATTAGGCAGCTGCAATGTCACGGTCGCTCGAGAGCCTTGCGGGAAGCTTGCCCGGTGATAACAGATATTTGTGTCGTGTGCTAAACAACTTGGCTGGATGCTCACCTGCCGCACGACAGGATCTTGAGTGTTCTTATATTTGAAATTCTCTAATCGAGGTGCAATCACAGGCGCTACCTCGGAGCTCAATGGAACGAGCTCGAAAGTAAAGGTAGGTTTCTGGAAATCCCACGCACCACCGGCGACTTTTGCATATGTAGTTACTGTGCCACGCGCCAAGAATCGAGATTTTGGTGCACCAGGAAGATCGGCCTCCCAAATCCACGATGAAAGTCCTGGCGGAAACCCACGACCAGTAGCATCAAATGCGCCAACGAAAGTTTTTGTGTT
>CAZPIJ010000149.1:0-1204 GCA_964586805.1 uncultured Bifidobacterium sp.
GACCTATGGGTGGCCCAGGAAACTTCGGTGGACCTATGGGTGGACCTATGGGTGGACCAGGAAACTTCGGCGGACCTATGGGTGGACCTATGGGTGGACCAGGAAACTTCGGTGGACCAATGGGTGGACCAATGGGTGGACCTATGGGTGGACCAGGAAACTTCGGTGGACCTATGGGTGGACCTATGGGTGGACCTATGGGTGGACCAGGAAACTTCGGTGGACCAATGGGTGGACCAATGGGTGGACCTATGGGTGGCCCAGGAAACTTCGGTGGACCTATGGGTGGCCCAGGAAACTTCGGTGGACCAATGGGTGGACCTGTGGGTGGCCATGGCGGACCAATGGGCGGCTTCGGTGGCCCAGGTATGGGCGACATGATGTCCAAGATGATGGGCGCAATGGGTCCAGGTATGGGCGACATGATGGCCAAGATGATGGGTGGCCCCGGCGGACCAATGGGTCCAGGCATGGGTGGCCCAGGCATGATGCCAGGAATGGCACAAAAGGGCGGCTGGCAGAAAATGTCAGCTGAAGAGATCATGTCGGGAAGACGAGATGATCCCAACCGTCCACCTGAGCCTCCAATGGAGCCTCTACAACCTGACATGCAGGAAATTACTCAACAAGTTTTCGGCGACAAAGTCGATGACTTAATGAGTTTGATGGCCCAAGCAGCAGGTTCTCGTCAAGGATTGAAACTTGTTCAGAATGTTCTCGGTGGCATCGTGCCTCGTGGCGGTAAAGATCTCCAGCGAATTCTTAGCAAGGATTCGGACAAGATCGCTGACATGATTGAAAATGATCCACGCATGTTCGAGATGTTGATGCACAAACTTGGTGAAACCAAAGCAGGTCAACAACTTCAAGAACTTTTGAAGAAGTCTCCAGAAGGCAAAGAGCTATTCGACGAGGTCGAGGCGCAACTCGAAGAAGCACTTGCTGAATACAACGAAGAAGTTGCTGCATACGAAGAGGAATATGCTGCGTATGAAGAGCAGTTCCAAGATTGGCAAGACAATATGCAATCTGGAAACTTCAACCAAGGTGGCTTCGGCGGACCAATGGGCGGCTTTGATCAAGGCTCAGGTGGATTCGGTGGACCACAAGGTGGCTTCGGACAACCTGCCGCTTATGGTGGACCACATGGACCAATGGGTGGACCTGGCAACTTCGGTGGACCACAAGGTCCAATGAGTGGACC
>CAZPIJ010000150.1:0-1042 GCA_964586805.1 uncultured Bifidobacterium sp.
TTGAAGATGCCAACAAGTTCCCGGAGCTTCAGCGACAATACTGCGATTGCAAGGATCGAATAGAGATACGCGACAATCGCTAGACCCGTCATAGGGATAAGAATACGCGCCTCAGGCGTATAGTCATCATTAATGGATACACAAAAGTCAAGAAATTCTGGGGAACTTCGTTGGCCAGTCCTTTTTGCGGTGCTCCTCGTTATCTCTTTTCAGTTGCTACTACCTCAGGCGCTTTCTTTTGTGAATCTGAAAGTTTTGTGTCTAGTCGAGTTATTACTCGCCCTGTGGATTTTTATAGCTAATCCAAAGCGAATAACCGAGCACAAGCATCAAATTTGGATTTTAGGGGTAGTCCTTAACGTCTTAATGTCGATTGTAAATGTTTTGACCCTAATTCGATTAATCGACCTGCTAATCAATCAAGGTTTCACCAATCCCACTCATCTTCTCTTTACAGGTGGAAATATCTGGATTTCGAATGTCATCATATTTAGCCTCTGGTATTGGGAGTTTGATTCTGGTGGTGCTGGGAGGCGTGCAACGCAAACGCGCAAACATCCCGACTTCATGTTCCCACAGATTGAAAATCCTCAACTAGCACCAACTGGATGGCGACCGCATTACATTGATTATCTCTATCTCTCACTGACCAATGCGAGCGCGTTTAGTCCAACGGATGTGTTACCGCTGGCACGTTGGGCCAAACTATTGATGGCGCTGCAGAGCATCACATCACTTTTCACTGTAATACTGATTATCGCTCGAGCGATAAACACCCTGAATTAGAGCAATTATTCTCTGGTCTGGGAGAACCAGGTCTTCCAGATTGATAGGCCCACGATATACAACGGAGCAATAACTAGTATCGGCTTTGCCCAACTTGGTCCATCGGGAAATTGCGCAGAAAGCCAGGTGAGCGCTACGAAATAGATTAATGCGACAGAAAGTGTGAATGGTCGGAACTTTGTTACTCGAACAATGTGTGGGAATTGAACCTTGGATAACGAAAGACCACATAAGAAGATTATGACGAGTTGTTTGG